>JANMHO010000420.1:0-30625 GCA_031375195.1 Rhodobiaceae bacterium | reverse complement strand
ATCATTTTTTTCACAAGTGATCACACGATTGAGAACCAATGCACGGTCGTGACTGAAACCATGGGCCAACTCAAGGGCAAGCGCGTGGTGCGGGCGCGTGAGAAAGAGTGCGTCGAATTCTATCTCAATTCTGTTTCAGGTTGATCGAAGTCAATGCCGGGGACTTCAACTGCTGTGAAAATGCTTTTGCAAGTTTCAATTTATCACAGGATGGAGAAGCAAAATGAAAGCAAGATCCATGTTACCCGCCCTTTGGAGCGGCAATCGGGATGAACGTGAGCCATTTCGTTTGCTGCAAGGCCAAATTGACAGGTTGTTCAGCGATCTCACCTCGGATTTTCCGATGGTTGGACGCTGGAACGGCAACGGTGCCGGAAGGCTGGCGGTCCAAGTTGACGTCGCCGAGACGGACAAGACGATCGAAGTGACCGCCGACCTGCCGGGTGTCAATGAAAAGGATATTGATGTTTCCCTTGCCGGAGACATGCTGACGATCAAGGCCGAGAAGAAATCGGACAAGGAAGAAAAAACCAAGGATTATCATCTTGTTGAAAGATCCTACGGCACCTTCGAGCGCAGCATGATGCTGCCCTTCAAGGCCGATGCCTCAAAAATTGACGCCAAGTTTGACAAGGGTGTTCTCAAGCTGACAGTTCAGAAGCCAGCGGAAGCACAGGTAAAATTACAGAAGATTGAAGTTAGAGCAGCAGCATAGTCCCTTCCCCGCTATGCTGAAACTTCAATACTTGAGGAAGGGCGCTGGACGCATCCCATCCCTTCCTCTTGTTCACCCCGGAGCCTGAATGAGATGATGAAAACGAACCGCACCTGGATCGTCGTTGTTGATGGCGCACGAGCGAGGATTCTGCTCTATCTCGGACGCGCTTCCGGGGTCCGGCAGTTGCCCGACAGCTTTTTTTTCGATGAACATGCCCCCACTCGCGAATTGGTGACAGACCGTCAGGCAAGAGTTCATGAATCAGTTGGCTCCGTACGGCACGCCATCGAGCCGCGCATTGACCCGCACAAACAACGCAAGCAGCAATTCCTTGCGAAGATGGCACAGCAACTCAGCGCGGCGGCACAGCGCGGTGATTTTGAGAATCTCGTTGTGGTGGCACCCGCAACTGCCTTGGGCGAACTCCGCAAAGACCTCAGCCCGCAACTGCAAAAATTGCTTCTCGCAGAAATTGTGCATGATTACGCCTACCAGACCAATGACTACATATTTGAACATATCAAGAATGAATTACCTTTTTAACCAAGCAGTCAGGAGAAAATCATGAACCCGAATATTGGAGCCGTCGACCGCGCCGCCCGCGTTGTTGGCGGCACCGCCCTCATCGCATTGGCGCTGCTTGCGCCGGAAACGCCCTACAGCTATTTGGGCTGGATCGGAGTGGTGCCCATCATTACCGCATTTGTAGGCTATTGCCCGTTTTACTCTATACTGGGCCTCAAGACCAATTAGCATTCGCGAGGAACACAGACATGTCCTACAAGACAGTGATGGCGCTGCTGAATGACGCGGACCGAACTGAGCAATTGCTTGATGCTGCCAGTTCAATAGCGCTTCAATGCGATGCGCATCTCATTGGCCTTTATGTTCTGCCCGCCGTGCAGGTCTATGCAGATGTTGGAATGATAGCGACGCCCATTCTTTTCGAGGGGTACCGCGATTTGTTCAAGGTAAAGCTCGATGCTGTTCGCCTGCGTTTCGACGCCAGAGTTAAACGCGATGGCCTGAAGGGTGAGTGGCGGACCGTTGATTCCACTTATCCCAACATAGCAGAAAGCGCCATTACCCATGGGCGCCAAGCCGACCTGATTGTGATCGGCCAGGTCAATGGCGAGGCTGACGGCAATGTCGAACCGGACTTAGCCGAACGGCTTGTCATGGAATCAGGGCGCCCGATTCTGATGATACCCAAAAAAGGCCGCTTTGCTCCAACCGGAGAGGGGTTTGCCGAAAAGGCCCTGGTTGGCATCAATGGGACGCGAGAGTCCGCAAGGGCCATGTTCGACGCGCTGCCTCTCCTCAGTTTGGTCAAGGAAACCCGTGTCATCTGGGTTGATCCCTACAAACAGCAAAGTGAAGCGGGCGATGTTCCAGGCGCGGAGGAAGCGGCGGCCTTGTCGCGTCACGGCCTGAATGTTGTCGCCGAACCCATGATGACCAACGGCCGCAACCCCGGCGAGGCGCTTTTGCTGCGCGCCAATGACCTCGGCGCCGATCTTGTTGTGATGGGTGGCTATGCGCACTCGCGGATGCGCGAATTCGTATTCGGGGGCGCCACCAGCCATGTGCTGGAGCACATGACCATTCCAGTCTTGATGTCCCATTGAGCAGGCGCGCAGCAATGACACTCAGCAAGGTAAGAATCGAAATGGCCCGTGACGCCGAATTTCCTGAAGGCAGTTCACGGCATGGTTATGAATTTGTGGCGCCCCTCGACAAGAAGCACCATATCGATGCCAAGTCGTGGCAAGCCAACCGGGAAAAATGCCGTGTCAAGCGCTTCTGGGAAGATGATCCCGATGAAATTGGCCATCTCGTGCGCAAGCCTGGTGGGTCTTGGGCCTTCCACTATGACATCCACGGCGACATTGACGACGACGAAACAGGCTATCGTTTTGGTGATCACGCTTTGGTTCCCGGCGAGTATATTTCAATTCGCGAGCACGGTGAGGACTTGCGGACCTTCCGGATTGTTTCGGTCTTGCCGCTTGATCAGCCGCATCGCTGAAATTTCAAAGAAATTGATGCCGGTCAAGGCGCGGCCCTCAACCTGAACCTACAGTTCAAGCTGCTTTGTTGACTTCGGGAGTAGCCATCATGACAAGCAAGATCCTATGCGCGATTGACGACACTGAGCACGCCAAGAACGCCATTCTGTGCGCCGCAGAACTTTCCAGCAAAACCGGCGCCCAGCTCACTGTTTGCACAGTCAATGTATTGATGGGCGGCCTTCGCGGACCGCCGATATACCTGCATGATGACTTGGATGTGAAGAAAATGCTTGACAATGCTGCGGCCTTGGCGCGCGCGCATGGGGTAAAAAACCTTGACGAGACCGAGCTCAAGGGACGCGAGATTTCAACTTCGGTTGTCCAGTACGCAGAGCAGAATGGGTTTGACCACATTATAACTGGCACTGGCGACAAGCGTGGCCTGTCTCGCCTGGCGCTGGGTTCAGTTGCTTCGGATATCGTTAGTCGCGCCCACTGCACGGTTACGGTCGCAAGGTAGTTCGCTATTTCAACTTAAACGCAAAATTATGGAGAATTCAGATGAGTGACAAAACCTTAAAACACGCAGTTGAGGAAGAACTGGACTGGGAACCAAGCATTGATTCAGAGCATATCGGCGTCACGGTCGAGGATGGTGTTGTAACACTTTCCGGTCATGTCGGCACTTATGCTGAAAAATTTACGGCTGAGAAGGCCGCCAAACGGGTGAAGGGTGTCCGGGCGATTGCCCAGGAAATCGAAATCCGCTTCCCCAATGACAAAAAAACATCCGATGACCAAATCGCCAAGCGGGCATTGGACATCATCGCTTGGGATTCGACTATCCCCAAGGACAAGGTGCTGGTGAAAGTGCAAAATGGATTTGTGACGCTTTCCGGCGAGGTTGACTGGTTCTACCAGCGCGACGATGCGGAGCATGCCGTCAGAAAGCTGGCCGGAATCAAAGGTCTATCCAACGAAATCAGGATCAAGCCGAAGGCTTATGCCTATGACATCAAGGAGCGCATCGAGACCGCCCTGAAGCGCAATGCGGAATTTGAGGCGGATTCAATAAAAGTGTCTGTCCTTGATGGCCGTGTTACGCTCGATGGCAAAGTGAAAGCCTGGTACGAGCGTGATCTGGCGGAACGCACCGCCTGGTCCGCGCCCGGCGTTGTATCGGTCGTGGATCATATCAACATCATGTAGGCGGCAGTGTGATCCTCTCCAACTCAAATTGCGGGAGGATCGATCTGCGCCCGGGAAGCGCGCTAGAATTCCGGCTTGCGCTTTTCCCGAAAAGCTTTCACGCCTTCCTTGATGTCGGCGCTTGCGGCCGCGACAGCCCCAGCCAGTGTTTCGAGCGGGCGCTCGCGTTCTTCCCCTTCGGCGGAATTGATCAGCATTTTTGTCGCTTGGGTCGCTATCGTTCCCCGGGCGATTAATGCTTTGGACATTTCCTTTGCTGAATCGAGCGCTTGACTTTTTGGAACGACCTTATCAACCAGGCCAAGAATTCTGCCATCTTCCGCTGCAAATATTTCGCCAAGAAGAGCCATGCGGCGAACAAGCTGCGACCCGAAGCGGCGAACCGTGCGCTGGCTTCCGGACCAGCCTGGAATAATTCCCAGGCTGGTTTCCGGTGAACCCAATTTCACATGTTGTTCCGCAACGCGGAAATCGGCGGTTGCCGCCAATTCCAACCCACCACCGAGCGTGTGGCCGTTGAGGGCGGCAATTAGCGGCTGGCGAAGCCTTGCCAGCGCATCGAAGGCGCGGTGCCCATGACGCACCCACGCCATGCCAAAATCATCGGGAGACCAATTGGACCAGGCCTCGATATCGCCCCCGGCACAGAATGACTTGTCGCCTTCGCCGGTTATGATGGCAACCCGAACATTGCGATTTGCATCAATCAGGTGGGCGGCGCGTTCCAGCGCCAACACCATTTCATAGTCAAGCGCGTTGAGTTTCTCGGCGCGTGCCAAAGTCAGAACTGCGATGTTTTCAATCACCTCAAGTCGGATGCGTTTGTCGCCAGTATCAATCATGGAGCTCTAGCCCCATGACGGCTGGCCGAAACAAATCGGCGTCCATGCTTTTCAGTGCTGGGGAGACAATCAATGGAAACTCCGATTGATCAAGTATATTGGACTGCAATTCAACTCCGGGCGCGATTTCGGTGACCACAATGCCCTCTGGCGTGAGTTTCATCACGCAACGCTCTGTAACATAGGTGACGTCCTGTCCTTGCGTTACACCACGTCTGCCGGAGAATGAAACCTGTTCCACTTCGCGCACCAGCTTCTTGACCTTGCCTTCTTTTTCTATCCTCAGTTTGCCATCGACAATTTCCATTTTCGCGCCAGCATTGAAGAATCCGGAGTAGACAATCTTGCGGGCGCGCGCCGTGATATCCACAAAGCCTCCAGCGCCGGCTGTAACATGCGGCCTGACGCCGAGTTTCGAGACATTGACCGAGCCATGGCTGTCAATCTGCAGGAACGAGAGCAGGGAACAGTCAAAACCCCCGGCCTGAAAATAGGTGAATTGATGGGGTGAGGGCACAATTGCCTCGGCATTCGAAGAACAACCGAATTGGAATTCGAGAAGGGGTACGCCTCCTACGGCTCCCTGTTCGATGACCCAGGTGACTTTGCCGTGAAGGCCTTCTTCGAGAAAAATCCTGGGCACATTGGCGGAAACCCCAAAGCCAAGATTGACGGCCCAGCCCGCTTTCAACTCCTGGGCGGTGCGGCGCGCTATTGGCTTTCCGGTATTGAATTCCATGAATGAAAATGAGCCGATTGGCTTGAACACTTCGCCTGAAATTGCAGGATCGTAAGGTGTTTGGGTCGTCTGCCATTGGTCCGGCGCTTCAACGATATAGTCAATCAATATGCCGGGAACCCTCACATTGTGGGGTTTCAGGGTTTCATTTTCGACCACGAATTTCACTTGCGCGATCACAATGCCACCCGTGTTGTGGGCGGCCATGGCGATATCAAGGGCTCCGAGATAGGCGCCTTCCTGCTCGAAGGTAAGATTTCCGCGTTCATCCGAAGATGTGGCGCGAATGATGCCGACATTGGGAATGATGGACGGGAAGAACAGCCACTCTTCGCCTTCAAAACTGATTTTTTTGACAATTGGCGCCGCCGCGGCTTTGGCGTTCATGGCGCACCCCTCGTTGTCCGGATCGACGAAAGTGCCCAGCCCCACTTTTGTAATGACGCCGGGGCGCTTTGCCGCCGCCTCGCGGATCATATCGAACATGATGCCGGAGGGCACATTGTAGGCTGGCATCTCATTGGCCCCCAGCATCTTCCAGATTTCTGGCGGTTCGGCTGATGATGGTCCCGACGGGTAGGAACCTCCGATGATGCGCCCGACAAGACCCGGCTTGGCAATGTGATCCACGCCCTTGATGCCGTAGAAATCTCCGGCAGCGATTGGATGCAGCATGGTGAGATTGCGCGGGAACTTCTCGTGATCGAAGCGCTCGCCCAGGGCTTTCAATATGGCGTCTGGACAGTTGAGGCCAGAAGAGGAGTTAACTGCCACTATCGAGTCACTGGCGATGGTTTTTACCGCCTCGGCGGCTGTCATGATTTTGGGCATTTTCTACCTGTTGCCGCGGATCAAGTCGGCGGCTTTTTCTGCGATTGCGATGGTTGGCGCATTGGTGTTTGACGATACAATGCGGGGCATGACTGAGCTGTCGCAAATTCGCAATCGCTCGATGCCGTGGACATGGAGTTTTGTGTCCACCACTGCCATTTTGTCTGTTCCCATCTTGCAGGTGCCAACCGGATGATAGGAAGAGCGGGCGCTGCTGCGGGACGCCTCTTCATACTCCTTGCGGGTTTTGCATGAAGGGCCGGGGAAATGCTCTGACTCAACAAATCTCTTCATGGATCTGGTTCGGCCCACTTCCTGGGTGATTTTAATCCCTTCAACGTGGCGGTCGAGATCATATTGCTCGGCGAATGAGTTGGGGTCAACGATGGGCGCATCTGCCGGGTTGTTTGAGCGAAGCGTCACACTTCCCCTGGAGCGGGGCCTTGTAAAGTAAGAGTTGCACGTGGCGCCATTGCCGCCCGGAACAGAGCCCACGCCTTTTTCAACGCCTGCGCCTGCCAGAAAATGAAATTGCAAGTCGGGAGTCTTCTCTGCCTTGCCGCCCCACCAGAAGGCGCCTGCCTCGACAATATTCGAGGCTACGGGCCCGGACCTGAACAAGACATACTGCATTCCAGCCCACGCCTTCCAGTGCAGGCTTTTGTACTTGTCATAGGAATGTGGACCATTCAGAACCCATATCACATCCGTTGAAAAGTGATCATGCAGGTTCTGGCCAACACCGGGCAGGTTATGCAAGGTTTTGACACCCCTCTCCTTGAGGTGACCCGGAGGCCCGACGCCAGACAGCATCATGAGTTTGGGCGAACCGATGGCGCCGGCCGTGAGAATAATTTCGCTCGCCGCCTCAATCCTTTTTGTCTGGCCGCCTTCGATGATTTCAACAGCGGTGGCCCGGCCCTTCTCAACAATAATGCGGGTCACAAACACATTGGTTCGAACCGTGAGATTGGGCCGCTTCATGGCGGGCCGGAGATAACCCACAGCGGCGCTGCAGCGCCTGCCGTTGCGGGTTGTCGCCTGATAGAGGCCAGCGCCAGCCTGTTTGCCCGAATTGAAATCCGGATTGAAGGGCATGCCAAAATCCATGCAACCCTGCACATAAGCCTGCGAGACAGGATTTGGATTTACCTGATCAGAAACGCTCAACGGCCCATCAACGCCATGCTCTGTTCCGCCAAGGCGGTTGTTTCCCTCGGATTTGATAAAATACTGCTTCAGGTCTTTCCACGCCCAGCCCTTGCAGCCGTATTGCGATGACCAGTCATCATAGTCTTCGGGACAGCCCCTGGTATAAATTTCGGCATTGATGGAACTGCCGCCGCCCAGCACACGGGCCTGGGGATAGACGGCGGTGCGATTGTTTGCGTGCCGAAGCGGCGCTGTTTCATAGCCCCATGTCAGGGAACCACCGGTCATCCTGAAGAAACCGACAGGCATGTGAATATAGGGATCCGTGTCACGGGGGCCGGCTTCCAGCAGCAAAACCTTTGCTTCGGCAATCTCACTTAGCCGCGCGGCCAAAACGCAGCCGGCCGAGCCGCCGCCAACGATGATATAATCGTACATTCCCAGACCTCAAGCGCCCGCTTGCAAAACTGAATCACATGACGTAATTATAACTAACTGGTTGGTTATTTCAAGAGTGGCGCTTCAACAATTCATGACCAAGCTGCCCAAGCGAAAACTGCGAGATTCCAGCGCCACGAAGGCGCGGATTTTATCGGCTGCCAAGGTTGAGTTCGCCAAGAAAGGCCTGGGCGGCGCCCGGGTTGATGATATCGCAGCGCGTTCAAAAACCAACAAGCGCATGATGTATCACTACTTCGGCAACAAGGAAGAGCTGTTCCGCATCACCTTGGAAGAGGCCTACGCCGACATTCGCAATGCCGAACTCCGCCTTGAGCTGGACAAGCTCGACCCGATTGCGGCACTCAAGGCAAACGTCGCGTTCGTCTGGCAGTATTATCTGGACAACCCGGAGTTTTTGACGCTGGTCAACAGCGAAAACCTGCACCAGGCAAGGCACATCAAAAAATCAACCCGGATTCGGGAATTGAGCCGTCCCTTCGTTGACCGCATGCAACACCTGCTGGAACGCGGTGTTGCAACCGGCCAATTTCGGGAGGACTGCGACGCGGTTCAACTTAATATTACGATTGCCGCTGTCGGCTATTATTATCTCACCAACCGGTTTACCGGATCGATTGTCTTTGAGCGCGACCTGATGACGAAGAAGGCCTTGGCCGAAAGGCTCGGACATAATACAAAAACCATTTTGCGTCTGGTTTGCACGCCAGAAGCTCTTGCCAGGATTGAGGCTAGTCCATGACACAAACCGCAATTGTAACCGGCGCTCGCCGCGGCATTGGAAAAGCTATTGCCCTTGCGCTGGCAAATGCGGGCTTTGATTTGGCTATCCTGGATTTGGAGCAATCCCAGGAACTGGCGGATGTTGCCGGAGAAATCAGCTCCTTGGGGCGAAAGGCTGTCGCCATAGGTGGAGATATCGCTGAGCCGGAAGATCACGCCCGCATTCTGGACCTGGCAAGTTCTGCCATCGGGCCACTCACGACGCTTGTCAACAATGCTGGTGTTTCCGTTGCGAGTCGCGGCGACCTGCTTGATGTGAGCAAGGAGAGCTATGACAGGTGTCTTCACGTAAACACGCGCGGGACATTTTTCCTTACCCAGGAATTTGCCAGGCGGCTGCTGAATGTCAGCGCGAATAACCATCGGAGCGTCATCACTGTCTCTTCTGCCAACGCCGTTGCGCCGTCTGTCAACCGTGGTGAATACTGCATATCCAAGGCCGGCGTTTCCATGATGTCCAAACTGTTTGCCGCAAGGCTCTCGAATGACGGTATAGGGGTTTATGAAATTCAGCCTGGGTTTGTTGAAACAGATATGACGGCGCCCTCGAAAGCAAAATATGACAAGCTGATCGAAGAGGGCCTCACGGTGATCAAGCGATTTGGCAGGCCAGAGGAAGTGGCCCGCATTGCGGTGACGCTGGCCACCGGTCTTCTGCCTTATACATCGGGCCAGATCATTCAGGCCGATGGTGGCCTGCTGTCGGTGAGGTATTGATAATGAAAATCAACCTTCCAACCCCGGCAGGCAAGATTGAGAGCTACAGCCTTCAAGGCGAAGCGCTTGCCGCCGCGCCGCCGAAAATACCATTCAACCGCGTATCCTTTGCCGCAGCCCATGTGGTGGCCAATCCGCTGGGTAATGGCAACCCCTCCGCTTCGGCTGATATTGATTGGGAAAGCACCATTGCCTATCGGCGCTATCTTCTTGATTTGGGCCATTCGATCGCGGAGGCCATGGATACCTCGCAACGTGGCATGGGACTGAGTTGGCCCGATGCTCTCACCTTGATCAGGCTCTCCCTGGCAGATGCCGGCACCAGGAATGCGGCGCGCATTTTCTCCGGCTGCGGCACCGATCAATTGGCGCCAGCAGATGCCCATTCGCTCGATGATGTGACGGGAGCCTACCTCGAACAACTCGTGGCTATTCAGAAGCTGGGCGGCCGGATTATTGTGATGGCGAGCAGGGCTTTGGCGCACATCGCCAAATCACCGGACGACTACATCCACGTCTATTCGCGCGTCCTGAATGAAGCCGATCATCCCGTCATTCTTCACTGGCTGGGCGAAATGTTTGATCCAGCCCTCAAGGGCTATTGGGGCAGCGGAGAATTTCCCCAAAGCATGCAAACCTGCCTGGCGGCGATCAACGGCAATGCCGCCAAGGTTGACGGCATAAAGATATCATTGCTTGATGCCCAGAAGGAAATCCAGATGCGGCGACTGCTGCCTGCATCGGTCAAAATGTACACGGGCGACGACTTTAGCTATCCTGACCTGATTGCTGGCGATGAGCAGGGTTTTTCCCATGCCCTGCTTGGCATTTTTGACGCAATTGCGCCTGCCGCCTCGGCTGCCTTCGTGGCTCTCGCCAGGAATGACATGCAAACCTACCGCGCCCTGCTGGACCCGACTGTGCCTCTGTCACGGCTGATTTTCCGTGAGCCAACCCAGTACTACAAAACCGGCATCGTATTCCTGGCCTGGCTCAATGGCCATCAAAATCATTTTGTGATGGTGGCTGGCGCGCAGGCGATGCGGCCCGTCAGTTACTTCGCCGATATCTTTCGGCTGGCCGATCAAGCCCGGTTGCTGCGCGATCCTGAACTGGCGGCAAAACGGATGCGGCAGCTTCTGACGATCTATGGCCTGTAATGCGAAAGCTCGCGGGACACCCCGAACTCTGCGCCATCAATACGGCGACCCTGGGGTTTCGAACACCCATTGAAGACGTGATAGAAGCCGTCGCGCACGCGGGCTTCGGCGGCATCGCGCCATGGCGACGGGAAATAGAAGGCCGTGAAGTGCCGGCTATTGCCAAGCGCATTCGAGCGACCGGACTTAATGTGACAGGCTATTGCCGCAGCACCTATATTCCCGCCGCGGATCACGCCAGTTTCCTAACCAATATCGGAGCCAACAAGCGGGCCATCGATGATGCGGCAACGCTGGGTGCCTACTCGTTTGTCATGGTTGTCGGTGGGTTGCCCGCAGGCTCAAAAAATATCGCATCGGCGCGCCAGCAGGTGGCCGAAGGCACTGCTGTATTGCTGGAGTATGGGAAAAGTGTGGGTGTGAGAATTGCCCTTGAACCCTTGCACCCGGTTTATGCCGCCGACAGGAGCTGCCTTGCGCTTCTCTCCGAAGCGCTTGATCTGTGTGACATAATCGAGGGTTCAACGGCTGATCCATGGCTCGGCGTTTGTGCGGATGTGTATCACATCTGGTGGGATCCAAATCTCAAGCGCGATATCGCCCGTGCCGGAACTGCCAAGCGGATTTTTGGATTTCACGTGTGCGACTGGCTGGTGCCGACCAAGGATGTGCTGAACGACCGGGGCATGATGGGGGATGGGATCATTGATGTTCCGACCATTCGCGCCGATGTGGAGGCGGCGGGCTACAACGGGCTGATTGAAGTCGAGATTTTCTCGTCCGAAAACTGGTGGAAAAAGCCGATGACCGAGGTCTTGCGTGTGGCACAGGAGCGCCTTGGTTACGCCTCATGAGCGGCGAATGAGATCGGCAGCCTTCTCGGCGATCATGATGGTGGCGGCATTGGTGTTGGATGAAACCACATAGGGCATCACCGAACTGTCGCAGACACGCAAGCCATCGAGGCCCCGCACCTTCAGTTCCGGCGACACCACCGCCATTTTGCCCTGGCCCATGGCGCAGGCCCCGGAAGGATGATGATCGGTCTTGGCCATGCGGCAGGCATAGTGAAAGAAATCTTCGTCCGAAACACAGCCAGTCCCTGGCAGTCTCTCAGCTTGCACAAAAGGCTTCAGCGCTTCCTGCCGCATGATATCGCGCGCCATTTGGAAGGCCCGCTTGGATATCTCGCGGTCGTAGGGGTCAGACCAGTAATTGGGGTCAATGAGCGGCGCAACAGCTGGATCAGCGCTGGCAAGCCTCACTGTGCCGCGCGAACGGGGACGCATGGGGGCGGAGTTGAGCGTGACGCCCGCGTTTTTCAACTTGGCGATCCCCGCCTCGATGCCGGAGCCTTGGCCGAAATGAAATTGAATGTCAGGAGCGGCGGCGTTTTTGTCGGCATACCAGAAGCCGCCGGTCTCAAACAGGCTTGACGCCACAGGCCCGGTCTTGGTCAGAAGGTAGCGGAGGCCGGCAAGGGCCGCCCACCAGGGCTTGCCATATTTGTCATAGGAGTGATCACCGGTGCACTCACTGATGACACAGACGTCAAGGTGGTCCTGCAAGTTTTCGCCCACTCCCGGAAGATCATGTGAAGGCTTCACGCCGACTTTCCGCAGATGATCGGCAGCGCCAATGCCCGATTGCAACAGGAGCTTGGGCGAACCGATAGCGCCGGAGCAAACAATCACCTCGCGCGCCGCATGGAAAAATTCAAGATTGCCGCCGCGTTGTATCTCAACGCCAACCGCCTTGTCCTTCTCGACCACAACACGCGTTACCATTTCTGCCAGCATGACCGTCAGATTTGGCCGCGCCATTGCCGGCTTGAGATATTCAACCGCCGTCGATGAACGACGCACATTCCTCTGGGTCAATTGGTAGAACCCCATTCCGGCGGGATCGGGGCCGGCAAGATCGCCATTGAATGGAATGCCATACTGTCCGGCGGCCTTTATGAAAGCATCGCAGATCGGAAGTGTGGCGCGCGGGCGTGACACGGCAATAGGCCCATTCTTCCCGTGAAACTCATTGTCGATAGTTTCGTTGTGTTCGGCTTTGCGGAAATAGGGCAGCACCTCGCGGTAGCTCCAGCCCGCGCATCCAGCCTGAGCCCAGCCATCATAATCCAGCGCGTTGCCGCGGGTATAGATTTGCGCATTGATGGTTGAGCCGCCGCCGATCACCTTGGCCTGGGTGTACCAAAACACCCTGTCCTTCATGTGTTTTTGCGGCACCGTGGACCAGCCCCAGGAGGCGATGCCCCTGGTCATTTTTGCAAAACCAGCAGGCCAATGAAACAGTGGATTGCGGTCATCGCCGCCTGCCTCAATGAGCAGGACTTTTACGTGCGCATCCTCGGAGAGCCGTGCTGCCAGAACGCAGCCCGCTGAACCCCCACCTACAATGATGCAGTCAAACTCGCGCCCGGCCATGGGATCACTATAACCCAGCTTGGCGGCACTTGCCAATTGTGAACCGTTTGGTTACTTGTATATCAAAAATCTATTGATGCGGGAGGTCCCATGACTGCTATCAGGAAACGGCCATTCGGGTCCACCGGCTTTGAAGTCACCGACATGGGTTTTGGCGCCGCGCCGATCGGCAATTTCCTCCGGCCCATTTCCGAAGAGGAATCCGCCGCCATGATCAACCGGGCCTGGGACTCGGGCATGCGCTATTTTGATACGGCGCCCTATTATGGCCATGGCCTTTCGGAAGCGCGCATCGGACAGAATCTGCGCTGGCGGCCACGCAACGAGTTTGTTGTCTCAACAAAAGTGGGCCGTGTTCTGAAACCGGCGCCGCGCAAAGACATTGATTTCAAGCCATGGGTCGATGGGCTGCCATTCAAGAGCGTCTATGACTATTCATACGACGGCGCCATGCGGTCTTTCGAAGATTCACTGCAGCGCCTTGGGTTGGAATATATCGATATTCTCTTTATCCACGATGCGGATGTCTTCACCCATGGCCCCGAGCTGCAGAAAGTCTATTTCAAGCAGGCAATGGATGGCTGCTACCGTGCTCTCAAGAAATTGCGCGAGGAAGGGGCTGTGAAAGCCATTGGTTTTGGTGTCAACAACCTGGAGGTCATGCTCGACTTCATGCGGCAGGGCGACTTTGACACCTTGCTTCTGGCGGGGCGCTATACATTGCTGGAACAAGAGCCCCTCGACGAGCTCTTGCCACTTTGCGAGAAGCGCAAGACCGCCGTCGTCATAGGCGGAGGCTTCAATGGCGGCATACTGGCAACGGGGGCCGCGCCGGGGGCGAAATGGAACTATGCGCCGGCACCCGACCCCATCATGAAAAAAGTCGCGAAGATTGAACTGATATGCGCCACACACAAGGTGCCGCTGCCTGCTGCCGCATTGCAGTTTTTGCTGGCAGTCCCCAGCGTAGCCTCACATGTTCCGGGCACCCGCAACGTGGCCCAAATGGAACAGAACATCGCGCTTGTCAGCCATCCCATTCCGGCCGCCTTCTGGCAGGAACTGAAACAGCAGGGGCTGATCCGAGGGGATGCGCCTGTGCCGCAGTGAGGCGTTCAATTGCCCCAGCGCCCGGCCATCCAGCCAGGATTTATCAACCGGCCGCCAGGCGATCCGATCGCGGATATCGCGGCCATGTCTTCCGCCGAAAGTTCAAAGCTCAGCGCGTTAAGGTTGGACGCGATATTATGCCGTTTGGTGGACATTGGAACGGGGATGACGCCCTGCTGGATAATCCACCGCAGAGTGACTTCCGCAGGCTGTCTTCCAAGGCGCTGCGCGATGCCCTGTATGATTTTGGACTTCAGCGCAGCGCCCCGCGCCAGTGGGCAATAGGCTGACAGCGCCATGCCAAGTTCGCGGGCGGTGGCCAGAAGTTCATGCTGATCGAGCAACGGATGGAACTCGACCTGATTGTTGATGATTGCCCCATTTGTATAGGCGTGGGCCTTCCGCAACATGCGGGCCGAAAAATTGCTGACGCCAATTTCGCCGGTATTGCCTTTTTGTTTCTCCAGCGCCAGCCGGTCAAGAGCTGGCTCGAGCTCCCTGTCTTCGGGCGGCCAGTGGATGAGCAGGAGATCAACTGGCCCACCAAGCTCATCAATCGATTTTGCAACACTTTCAGAAAACCTGTCTTGCCCGATATTCGAGGGATCGACTTTGGTCACCAAAAAAAACGCGCCGCGCGCCACACCTGACTGCCTGATGGCGCGGCCAACGTCTTTTTCATTGCCATACATCTGGGCTGTGTCAATATGGCGAATGCCCAAATCAATTGCCGTTCGAACGGCGTTGAAGGCCTCATCGCCACGAAGCGGAAACGTGCCAAAGCCAAAATTCGGAATCCCGCAAACCCTGTCAAACTTGAATGTCGCCATGATTGCCCCTACTTGATGACCAGCACTTTTGCCCGGTCCATGGTGATCGCAACAGCGGCCACGAGAATGAATCCGAACACAATCTGCTGGGCAAAAACCGATATACCCGCGAAGGTCATGCCGATGCGCACGACCTGGACGATGAGCGCTCCGACAAATGTGCGCCAGATCGAACCGACACCGCCAGTAATGGCTGTGCCGCCCACAACAATACAGGCGATAGCAGGCAACAGAAACTCATTGGCCAGGGTCGGCGAACCTGAGCCCAGTCTTGCGCCCATTACCACTCCGGCAATGCCGGCCATGGTGCCAGAGAGTGTGTAAGCAGCGATCTTTGTGCGGTCGACATTGATACCCGAAGCCATTACGGCGCGCTCCTGGGCCCCGATGCCACGCACCAACCTGCCGAAAGGCGTGAGCTGCAGCACCGCGCTGAGAATGATGAGAAACATGGCGCCCACCCAGATTTCATTGGGAACGCCAAGAGCATCACCGACCGCCCAGTCGAGATAGGAAGCGCTGAGCTCGGCTGGAATGTTCACTGACCGCGTTTCCGAAAACCAGTTGCCAGCGCTGACGACAACTCCACTAACCGCAAGTGTGGCGATAAACGAGGGAATGCGCAAACGGGTGGAGGCGAATCCGCCCGTAAAACCGGCCAGTGCACCGCCGAGAACCGCCAGCGGGACCGCGAGAATTCCGAAGCGCTGCAGATAGGCTGCCAGAATGCAGCTTGCCATGGACGCTACCGCCTGGATGGACAGGTCGATGCCGCCCATCATAATCACCATCGTTACGCCAGAGGCCATCAGGAACAGCGTCATGGTGTCGGAAGTGACCGACAGGAAATTGCTGGTTGAGAAGAAGGTGCGGTCATAGAACCCTACGGCCAGCACCAACACCGCCAGGACAATCAGTGGCAGCCATGTCTGTAAGCGATTGCGCTGAAGCTCGGTCATTTCACACCATGTGCCGCACGAGATCAACCTGGGTGGGCTTGCCTCCCGGCGGGGCGTCAAAACGGGCGGTGATTTCGCCATCGCGCATGACGATGATCCGGTTTGAAAGGCCGATAACTTCGTCGAGCGTGTCGCCCAGCAAAATGATGGCGAGGCCCTCGGCAGTCATGTCGCGAACCAATTCATAGACATCCTCCTTGGCACCCACATCAATCCCGCGCGTGGGATGGTCAAGAATGAGCACGCGAACACCGGCAATCCGCCATTTCGCCAACACAACCTTCTGCTGATTGCCGCCTGAGAGGCTCCCCACCATGGTTTCTGTCGACGGAGTCTTGATCTTGAGGCGGGCGATCCATTCACTGGCAATGGCCTTCTCGGCGGCAAAGCGAATGACGCCGTTGCCGACAAATTTGGGCAGCGCCGCAAGCGTCATGTTTTCGGCGACGCTGAAAGACGCAACCAATCCTTCGACCTTGCGTTCGCTGGGCAGCAGGCCCACGCCCTTTTCCGTGGCATCGTAAGCCGCTTCGAATTTGACGACAGCGCCGTTCACTTTCATTGTGCCACTATCAATCTTCGTGTGGCCTGCAAGGCAACGGGCCACATCCTCGCGGCCTGAACCTATGACGCCCGCGATGCCCAGCACTTCACCCTCATGCAGTGTAAAGCTCACGCCGGAAAACATGCCCGTCTTCGCAAGGCCATTGCATTCGAGGATGATTTTGTCAGATGGCGGGGATTGCCTCTGCTCGCGGTAATATTCATGCTGAAGCTGGCGGCCCACCATAAGCTGGTGCAGGTCTTTGACTGTGGCGTTTTTCGCGGGCAATTCCTTCACCACTTTGCCGTCGCGCATGACATAGACGCGGTCGGAAATATCCAGCACTTCTTCAAGCCGGTGCGAGATGAAGACAATGGAGGCGCGCTGCTTGAGGTCGGCGACAATGTTGAACAGGAGCTCCACTTCCTTTTTTTCGAGAACTGAGGTGGGTTCATCGAGCAGAATGGTGACGTTGCCCTTGATGCGGGTGTCAAGCGATAGGGCTTTGGCGATCTCAATCATCTGGCGGTCGGCAAAGGACAGCGACGCACAGCGCCTGGCGGGATGGACATCAAGATGAACCTTTTTCAGTTCTTCAACCGCCGCGGCATTCATGCGTGCCTTCGAGATAATCCCAAAGCGGATGAACTCCTCCTCGCGGCCGAGAAAAATATTCTCGGCCACCGTGAGGGTAGGCAGGATCGATTGCTCCTGAAACACCATGGCAATGCCATTGTCGAAGGCTTCGCGGGGCGAGTTGATGGTGATGGGCCGGTTATCGACAAGCACATTGCCTGTGTCAGGCTGGTAAATGCCATTGAGTATCTTGAGCACGGTGGATTTGCCAGCGCCATTTTCGCCAATCAGGCCCACAACTTCGCCCTTGCCCACGGCGAAGCTTACATCATCAAGCGCTTTCACGCCTGGAAATGACTTGGAAACACCGCGAATCTCGAGAACTGGCGCCGTCATTTCACCACATCCAGCCTGGAGCGATCCAATGCAAGCGCCACCGCCGCAATGATGAGCAAGCCTTGAACACCCTGCTGCACATAGGGCGCAATTCCCATCAGCACCATGCCATTGGTGAGCACCATGACGATGAGCACACCAATGACTGAATTCAGCACCGAGCCAACGCCGCCCGAAAGCGCCGTTCCACCCACAACAACAGCGGTGATGGTGGTGAACAGCCGCCCCTGGCTGATCAGCGCATGGCCCTGGCCGAACTGAGCCACAGACAAAACACCGCCCAGACCATAGAACAGGCCAGCCACAGTGAAGATTGCGATGCGGGTGCGCTCTATGGGAATGCCGGCGTGGCGCGCCGTCATTTCATCGGTGCCGATGGCGTAAAGCCAGCGCCCAAGCCTGGTGCGCTCCTGAATGGTCAACGCGATGATCACCGCAAGGGCCGCGATCCATACTGCCATTGGCATGCCCAGAAACCGGCCAAGCGACAGGCTGCGAAACACCTGATCCGACACGCGCACTGTCGCTCCCTCGAGAATGGCGGTGGCAATTCCGACGCCTGCAAAGCCCACTCCAAGAGTTGTCATGAATGATGGTGTCTTGAGCTTGACATGCAGGAGGCCATTGGCCAAGCCCAATATTCCGCCCAGCAGTATCGCAATGGGCACCGCAGCCAGGCCTATCGCAACGTTGGTATAGTCATTGATGACCAACATGCTGGACGCGACAGCCGTCACCGCGATATTGCCTTCAACCGAAAGATCAATGCTGCCCATCAGGATAATGAAGGTCATGCCCATGGTCAAAACCACCGGGATCGCCGCGCTGTTCAGCAGCCGCGAAAAATTCCCGAGACTCAAGAAATTCGGGCTGACAGTGGTAATGATGACGCAAAGCATGAACAGGACAACAACCGGCGCCCAAGTCCGCCAACGCTCGATCAGACTTACCGATTTCGCGACCTTCTGCGTCATTGCGCTCCCTCACCCAAGGCAAAAGAATAGCCGGACGCGCGGCATCCGGCCATGGTGTTGTTGAGATCTATCAACCGCGATATTGGATTTGACCGGTCGCCTTGCCCCAAAGATCGTTGAAGTCAATCTTCGAAGGATTATTCTTGTAGTCCCCGACCGACTCCTTGGTCACGATGATGCCCGTGCCATAGAACTCGCGGTGCTCCTTGGGCTCCTTGGCAATGTCGATCTTGCCGGTGGCGTGAGCGTAAGGGATTGCAAGGCCCATGCCGCCGGTCCACAGAGGATCCCAGGCGACAGTGCCGGCAAATTCGCCAGCCTCGATGGCGGCCACCGCCGCGTCAATGCCGTCAATGCCGACCACGGGGACTTTTCCGGCCAGGCCGGACTGGCGCAGGGCTTCGAGCGCGCCCATGCCCATGCCGTCATTGGCCGCGAACACACCCTTGACCTGGTCGCCAAAACGCGTGAGCCAGGCTTGCGTGATGTCAAAGGCCTTCTGTTCATTCCAATCGGCGGGCTGGAAATCGAGCAGTGTCACCTTGCCATTGGTCTTGGCGATAGCGTTGTCGAGGCCGAGCTTACGTTCAATTGCCGGCACGTTGGACAAAATACCGCCCAGCGCCACGATGCCGCCCTCGCCGCCAAAAGCCTTGAACAATTCATTGGCAATGGCTTCAGCCGTCGGCACGCCGTCGAATGACATGTGCGCCACATAGTTGGGGTCGAAATCCCAGGGATGGAGATCGGCTGGCTTGTTCCACTGGGTGACGACAAAGCCGCCGGCCTTCTTCATTTCTTCGACGATGACGCGCGCATCGGGCGAGTCATTGGGATCGACATTGAGGATGAGCTTGCCGCCGGTGCGCTGCAGCAGCGCCTTGATGTCGGAAATGCCTTTTTCGGAGTTTCCTTCGGTCACCAGTGTTTCGTATTTGGCGCCAATGGATTTGGCGAATTCCTCGCCACCCTTTGCGAAAGTGGCGTGGTAAGGGTTGGCCACCGAGCGCAGCGAATTTGCCAGCGTCCATGTGGTTTCCTGGGCGATCGCGGGCATCGGGAATACGCTTCCCAAGGCGCCCATTGCGGCTGCGCCCTTCAATATCGCGCGGCGGCTGACGCGAGAATTCAAGCTTTCAATCTTCTTGGATGTCATTTTATCCTCCCTATTTTGGCCTTTACTGCACTAACTAGTTACTGCATTATGCGCCGGAGTCAAGACCCTGAGTGACGTGAACAATACAAAGAAACACTTGCGGTGGCGGAGCAACTCGGGAATTTAGGAATATGGCGACCATACAAATGACCGAATCGGCTTTGCCCCAAAGGCCCAAAGTGAATTTGCCACGGGACGCGGATCAAACGCGTAAGCGGATATTGGCGGCCGCCACCGTGGAATTTGCCCGGAAGGGACTTGGCGGGGCCCGCGTTGACGAAATCGCCCTCCGCTCAAAATCAAACAAGCGCATGATCTATCATTACTTTGGCAGCAAGGAGCAGCTGTTTACGGCGGTTATCGAGAACGCCTATCTGGGCATTCGGATTGCCGAACAAAACCTTCACCTCGACGAGATGGAACCGGAAGAAGCAATTGCAACGCTGGTCAGGTTTACATGGAAATACTACCTCAATCATCCGGAGTTTCTGACGCTCGTCAACAGCGCAAACCTGCACCGCGGCAGGCATCTCAAAGCATCGGAAATTATCCATCAGACAAGCGGCAAGCTTGTGCAGATGGTGAAATCCATTCTAGATCGCGGTGTTGCAAAGGGAGTGTTTCGAAAGGGCATTGATCCCGTGCAGCTCAACATCACAATTGCCGCGATTGGCTACTACTATCTCAACAATCATTTCACCGGATCAATTATTTTCGAGCGCGACCTTATGGCGCCGGAAAGCCTCGACGCGCGCCTGGCGTTCAACCTTGATACAATTCTAAGGCTGGTGAGGCTGAAACCGTGAGGGACTTCATGCTGCCTGCACCCAAGCTGCCACTCGAGACCTACGCCCATATCCACGAAACGGCGCGGCGTTTTGCCGATAATAGAATACGCCCCCGGGCCACTGAACTTGATGAGACCGAAATATTTCCAGCCGACCTCTACGCGGAAATGGGCAAGCTTGGGCTGTTTGGCATAACGGTGCCGGAAGACTGTGGCGGTGCGGGCCTTGACGCGCTTTCCTACGCTGTTGTCATGGAGGAGCTTTCACGCGGTTATGCATCGATTGCCGATCAATGCGGACTGGTGGAGCTGGTTGGAACACTTCTTTCGGCGCATGGAACACCGGCCCAGCGCGAGTGTTATCTGGGCGATGTGCTCGCCGCCAAATCCCGCGTGGCGTATTGCATTACGGAAGCCGAGGCTGGCAGCGATGTTTCGGGCATAAAGACCACAGCGACGCGCGAGGGCGGCGGTTGGCGATTGTCGGGATCCAAAATCTGGATCCACAACGCGCCGGTTGCAGATTTTGGCTGCGTGCTGGCGCGCACTGACCCTGCGGCTGGCCATCGTGGCATGTCGATTTTTATTGTCGATCTTGGCGCCAGGGGCGTCACACGGGGCAAAAAGGAAAACAAGATGGGCCAGCGCGCTTCACCCGTCGGCTCCCTGCATTTTGACGCAGTCATTCTCGGTGAAGATGCCTTGCTCGGCCAGCTCAATCGCGGCTTTCACATCATGATGAGTGTTCTCGACAAGGGGCGCATCGGAATTGCAGCGCTTGCGGTGGGACTAGCCCAGGCGGGTCTTGATGCTGCCGTGGAATACGCAAAGAACCGCAGGCAATTCGGCAAACCGATCGTCGAAAACCAAGGCCTGCAATGGCTTTTGGCCGACATGATGAAAGACATAACCGCCGCCCGCGCACTTGTGCACCGGGCGGCCATGGCCATGGACGCCGGCCTCCCTGCCACAATGGATTGCTCCATCGCCAAATGCTTCGCATCGGATATGGCCGTTCAGCATACGGCGAACGCGGTGCAGATATTCGGCGGCTCCGGCTACATCCGCGGCTTTGAGGTTGAACGGCTTTACCGGGATGCAAAAATTACACAGATCTACGAAGGCACCAACCAGATCCAGCGAACCATCATCGCCCGCGAGCTGTTGAAAGCGTGATGGCAATGATGGATCTAGGTTCCAGCACCGTCGGGCAATCGGTTCAGTTCAGCAAGATTGTTTCGGAAAGCGACGTTTATCTCTTTGCAGGCATCACGGGCGATTTCTCGCCAAATCATGTCGACGAGCAGTATATGCGCGGCACGCAATATGGCCAACGCATTGCCCATGGCACCCTGCTGGTGGGCTACATGTCGCGGACATCTACGATGATCGTTGATAAATGCCTGCCACCTGACTCCCAGTATTTCGCCGTGTCGCTCGGCTACGACAAGATCAGGTTTCTGAAACCGGTCTTCATCGGCCAGACAATCACAGTCACCTATGTGATCACAAGCTTTGACGAAGGCAAGATGCGGTCATTGGCAAATGTCGAGCTCTCGACAGGTGCGGGCGAACTTGCCACAGTCGCCGTTCATGTCATGAAATGGCTGGCGCGCGCAGAAGCGGCATAACGGGAGGCTGGGACGCTGAAATGACGACTGACACCTTTCCTGCACTCGCCGTTTCCTCCTGGAGCGTTCACCATGCATTGGGCATCATGTACCCGGACTCACCGGAGCGCGCCTTCGATGGGCGCGTGGAGGAGGCTTTTGGACCAGCAAAACTGGATATTCTTGATCTGCCGGGGAAAATCAAGGCGATGGGCATCAACCGGCTGGAGCTATGCCATTTTCATCTGGCAGGGCGCGATCCGGCTTATCTCCGCGAGGTGAGGTCCGTCTTGCATGATGCCGGTGTCATTTTGCAAACGCTTCTCATTGATGATGGCGACATCACCAGCCTGGCACACGGCGAGCGGGACATGGGCTGGATTTCCAAATGGATTGATGCTGCAGCAGAGCTTGGGGCGGAGAAGGCCCGCGTCATCGGCGGCAAGGGGAAGCCAAGTCCGGATATTCTTGACCGCGCGGCGCAGGCTCTGATGAATCTGGGCCAAAGGGGCCAGAAAACGGGTGTGCGCATCATTACGGAGAACTGGTTTGATACCCTGTCAACTTCAGCCCACGTCGAGCATGTCCTGCGCCCTCTCAAAGGGCAGGTCGGTTTTCTGGCTGACACGGGCAACTGGAGCGGGGACAATAAATTCAACGAAATTGCTAATATTTTTCGTTTTGCGGAAAATTGCCATGCGAAAGCCAGCTTTGACTCAGCGGACCACATGGATGAAGACGATTTTGCCCAGTGCCTTGGGGCCGCGGCGATGGCGGGTTATTCCGGCCCCTACACATTGATCTACGAAGGGCCTGGAGACGAGTGGCTAGGGCTGGCACGGGAAGCCGCCTTTATCAGACAGTATTTTTCGAAGGTCCACTGATGAAAATTCAAGCGACCCGTCGGGCAGCAGGATCTTCGAGGAAATTTGCCTTGAAGTGTTTTCTGGCGGTGGATGAATTGAGCATGCCGATCTCGGTGGCATCTAGTATAAGTGCGACCCTGCCATTGCCAAGTATGGTTGCTCCCGCGATGCCGGGGATGGCCTCAAGATTCTCGGTGATGCTTTTAACCACCACCTGCTGTTGACCCACGATTTCATCGACGACGAGGGCTATTTGTCCTCCACCTTCAACCTCGGCGATAATGGCTACGGATTGCTGCGGGTCGGTCAAGGCCTTTTGACCGAAGACCTGGTTCAAATGAATCAGTGTCACATAGGCGCCATGGACATTCAGAACTTCACCAAACCCTGGAACCAGCCCTGCATCCTTTTGCCATGGTGCCCGGCATTCAACGATGCTGGTGATCGGCAACACATAGTTCTCATGTCCTGAGCGCACAATCATGCCCTCCAGGACCGCGAGTGTGAGCGGCAATGTTATGACGACAGTTGAGCCACGGCCGGATTCGGACTTCAGGCTGACCCGGCCTCCCAGCTTCTGGATATTGCGCTTCACTACATCCATGCCAACGCCCCGGCCTGAAATACTGGTCACCGTATCAGCGGTAGTGAAACCCGGCAAGAACAGGAGATTATCAATATCGTCTGCACTCAGTTCCGCGTCTTCGGCCACCAGCCCACGGGCAACGGCTTTTTTCTTGACTTTTTGACGGTCGATTCCCCGGCCGTCGTCGCTGATTTCAATCACGATGCGGCTGCCGCGCTGCTCAGCGCTCAAGATTATTGTGCCTTCCTGCGGTTTGCCCGCCGCAATCCGTTCAGCGGCTGATTCAATGCCATGGTCGGCGGAATTGCGGATCATGTGCATGATCGGATCGACGAGCTGCTCGATGACGGTCTTGTCTATCTCGGTGTCTTCGCCTGCAACCCGCAGCCGGATTTTCTTTTTGGTCTGCTCTGAAAGCTCGCGCACCAATCTTGGCATGCGGTCAAATATGGCGCGGATCGGCTGGGCCCTGATGGCCATGACGCTGTCTTGCAGGTTCTGCGTGTGGGTGAGAAGCTGCGACAGTTCTTGAAACAGGCCGGGATTTGCGTCGCAGAGGGATTGGTCAATCAATTGAGCCACAAGGGCCTGGGAAATGGCAATTTCACCGGCGAGGTTGACCAGCCGGTCAATGCGCTCCGTATCAACACGCAATGTTGACGCCGTTTGGTCAGCCGCCAATGCATCAAGGGACGGGAGTGGTTGCATTGCGGCTTTTCTTCGCTCAAGGCGTTGTATCGTCAAGCCGCAGTCACCTTCGACAAACTGGAAGGCATCACGGATTTCCACCTCGCTATGGGCCGTTTCGAGGTTGAAGATCCAACTGAGATAGGCATCGGTGGCGTTCATTTCCGCAAAGGGCGGCAGTTCAGAAATGTCGGCGGTTGTCTGCAAATTGCCAAGCGCCTCAAGCTGATTGACGATCAGCAACGGTTCATTGGCGCGCTTTAGCAGGCCAGCATGGGGGCGAAAGCCAATGGTAAATACGCTCATGCCGCTTCGCGGCCTATCAGTTTTATGCGGCGTCAGCGCAGGGGCAGCCGCAGCCGCGCTGAGGTGAGCCGCGCTTTCCAGTGCTTCAATCGCGCTTGCCTCGAAACCAACGGCCAGTTCGGTGCCATTTCCGGCGGCGCGGATGATGTCGCCAAGGCAGTCGGTTGACCGAAGAGCCGTCCCCAACAGGGCTTCCGACATGGTGATCTGCCCAGTACGGATACCATCGAGCACGGATTCAAAGACGTGGGCAAATGGCACGATACGATCAAAACCAAACATTCCAGCACCACCCTTGATCGAGTGGATGGCGCGAAAGGCATCATCGATAAGGTCCTGGCTGCGCCCGCCAGCCAGCAGGCTGGCGAGCGCTGTTTCGAGCGTGCGGATATGCTCGCTGCATTCATCGAGGAACATGCGCTTGAAGCGTTCAAACTTGTCGCTCATGGAAAGCTGTCCGGCGTCGAAGCAGGCGACCTGACACTGTGAAGTACATGGGCCAAACCCAGCTTCAAAAAGGCATTGTCAAAGCTTGCCGATGAACTGCTGAGGGACAAGGGGCTTCCGGTCCTGCGGGCTTCGATAAAAAAGGCGGTTAAAACCTGCACGCAGGCTGTGGACATCTGGGTTACGGCGCTGGCGTTGATCTGGAGGGGCACGCCGCGGCCCAGGCCCTGTTGCAGAATATCCTTCAACGGTCCGGCTGAGCGCAGGTCGAGGATCGGATTGAGCGACAAGCTCAATCGTTCAACCGTGTTTTCCTGGACCGGCATGCAGCGTTCCCCAATTATTCATTGCTGGCGCAATTTGTGCCGCAAAGATGAATGAAAGGGGTTAACAATCTGGAAATATCCGGTCCGTGCGCAACACCTCCGTGTTGCCGGTTTATTCGATTTTGCAGTGCACCGATTATTCCCCATGCAACCAGGCCAGATGCCCACTTTCGTAGGCGAGGAAATCCCCGCACCGCCGCATTCCAGAAAAATTGCCCACCCAATATTTCCTAGCGTGCCATTCCCGCTGTGATGCCCAGCTCAATCGCCTTGCGGTTTAATGAACCGGAAAATCACGGTGTTCATCGGCAAGTGCCTGTCAATCAGACAGACATTGCCGCCTCAACTTCGTTCACGCGGTAACGCGCCATCGCCAAGTTTGCTTTCGCCTTGTCCAGCACGAGATAGATAAACAAGCCCGGCTTCTCAGCAATTGGACGAATGATGTGATACTGGCTGTTCAGGGTGATCAAAATATCCTCGATCTTGTCCTTGATGCCCAGTGCCTTCATGGTCTTCAGCTTGGCGCGCACAACTTCCGTCTGGCCGGCGGCGGCCACGTCAAGGTTAACACCGTTGCCTTCCTTGCCGAGCACCATGCCTGAGTTTGCGTCAACAACAGCACAAGCAATGCCGCCTTCTATCTTCAAGAGTTCTGATATGCTTTCAGTCAACGATGCCATTTTGATCTCCATTAGTTGGCATTATCGGATGGGGGCGGCCCGATACTTTCCGCATATGTTCAAGCAGCCTGGCTCATCAGATTTGCTGCAACAGTGCTTGCGCATTCGTTTGTGGCGAAAACTGCTCTTCCGACCAGTTCGTGGTGGTCAAACACGGCGCACATAACCAACTCATGATTGGGTATGCGGCGCTGCAGGATGTGACCGTTGATCGATTCAAGCAGTATGTGGTCGCAAGCTGCGAGTTTCATTTCGCGGGCGACCGCGTCTCCCAGGGCCTGCATTGAGCTTGTCATGCTGGCAAGGCGCCCACCTTGCTGCGCGTGCGAGCCAGCGGAGGCTACTTCGAAGCCGTCGTCTGACACCATCACGGCGAATTTCAGCGAAGGGCAGGTTTTGCCGAGTTGCACAAGCGCGGCGGCGCAAACCTCGCGCACGGGTTCCTGTTGGTGAAGCGGTTTCATGCTACGTCCTCCATGGGGGCTTCCGATTGGGCCTGGATATTGAACAGCAGGGCCGTGAGCGTGATCAGCATGTGATCGCGATTGCGGGCGTCCACCGAGAATACCGGCGCTGTGATGTGGGGATAGACTTCCCGGATGCTGTCGACATACTGGGACGTGTGTGGGTATTCCTGAACATCGGAACGGGTCACGCCGATCACGACGCCACCGCGCTCTTGCAGGGCTGAAAAGTCCTTTATCAGCTCCAGCATGTCGCCGACCGGATCCTGCCCGTCATTATTGATGAGAAGGATCAGGCCCAGGGCGCGCTCTTCAAGAATGCGCCACATGTAGTCGAAGCGGCGCTGGCCGGGCACGCCATAGAGGCGCACTTTCTCCACCCCATCAAGGGTGATTTCGCCGTAGTCCAGGGCGACGGTGGTGGTTGCCTTGTTAGCAGTCGCGCGATCGGTGTTCGCTGCTTCTGTGGACACCACTGGAATCTCGCTGAGGGACTGGATGGCAGTTGTCTTGCCAGCTCCCATGGGTCCTGCGATCAATATTACATGCTCAGCCATAATCTAACTCACCAACCAAATTTACTTTTGAAGCGACCAATCAGACCCCCGACACGGCTAACCTGCTCAGGCTGCGTGACGGTTTGAAGCCGTCTGATTTCCACTCCGTTGTTTTCGTTGAGCAGTCCCATCAGGGTCAATGCGTTCATTGTGTTGATCACCGTGGCGATATCCACCCCGCAACGCTGGCTTGCGTCATGGGCGGTGAGCGCTTCGCTGCCGAAACGGGCGACGAGATTCATATGGGTGATCGAATGGGGCAACTCGGAGAAGTTGGGCCAATATTTAAGTTTGTACCGGGAGGCCGGATTTACCCATGGCGCTGGCTTGCCCGCTCCGGCGCGGAGGCCAATGTGCCACAGAAGCCGGTCAAGGCTGGTTCCCGGCGATGGCACGGGCGAGGCTGTGTCAGCCGACACGGCAATGATTTCGAGACGAATGGCATCGGCATCTTCCGGCATCTCGCTCAACGCGAAGGGTGCTGCAAATACGCGGCGGCGGAGATCAATCCAAAGGGCGTCACGGTCGCGGCAGAGCACTTTGATGATGCCAGGTTTCTGGCTTGCCAGGGATTTCTGGATGGTTTCGCTGAGGATCAGCATGCCGGTGCGGGCCGCCGTTTCCCGAATTACCGGGGCCTGCGGCGCCGCCTGTATCTGCGGCGCGGCGGCGCTGCCAATTGAGGAAATAAAGTTGGCTTCGGCCCGCTTGAGCATCTCCAGCAAGGCGGAAAGGCGCAGCGGCGCTGGCAGGTCTTGTGGATTATTGCTGATTTCACCCTGGCCGCAGAGGCGCACGTTGAGACGGCCACTGGCATTTTTGGCGGCGGCGCGCGGCCCATGAATGACGACATCAGCCTTTGGCGTTTCAGCTATATCCCAAGTGGCGGAAAGCGACGCCGCAGCGCGGCTCACCATGGAGCGCACGAGCACCTGGTGATAGCTGTCAACGTCCAAAAAGCCAATTGTATAAGTCGGGCGCATAGAACTCCTCGTGGTACAGTTGTCCAGCATATTGGCTGGCCATGTAGCATTCGGCGGAGTCTGGGCCGAAATTTGCGGTTTAGGACCGCAGGGCGCTCACATTTGCGGGGTGAACACACGCAAACATAGGTATCGCAACTTAACGAGAACTTAAATTGCCGACCCGCGTAAAATCACGGTGAACGGAGTTTTAACATAATTGGTTCAAACAGTTATTTATTGAATGCAACCAATAAACCGCGCTGGAGTGACGCTGCCGTGAGTGAGCCTTTTCGATTCTTGTGGGAACTGGTTGGCCGTGGGCCAGCGCCATCGGAATCCCAGGACTATCAGCCGGTCAACATCAAATCCGTAGATGTATTGAATGCCATCATCGACTGCGCGCCGACAGCCATTGTCACGATGGGATTTGATGGAACCATTGAGTACTGGAGCGCCGGCGCCGAGCGCCTGCTTGGCTTGAAATCCCCGGAAGCACTGGGCCAGAATATCTTCACGATGATACCTGGCCTCAGGTCCGCCATGACCCATGTGCCGACCGCATCACCGGCGCTTCGCGGCGCATCCCAGTTGCAGGATTGCGCGGTGCATTTGGCGGACCGCTCGGTGTTCGTCGATATCCGGTTTTCACTTGTGGACGTGCCGGGCGCTGACGTGCGTTCGCTTGCCCTGCTTCTCGAAGATTCCAACCTGCGCCGAAACGCGGAAAACGCCACATCAAAATCGCTGACGGACCAGCGCAACATGCTGGTGCGGGAAGTTCACCACCGGGTCAAGAATCATCTCCACGGCCTCATCGCCCTGCTGCGGCTGCAAGCGCTCGGCGGACCCAAGGGTGATCCGTTCGACCAAGCGGTTGATCAACTGCGCTCCATAGCGCTGGCCTACGGCGTGCAGGCCCAAAGCAACACCGGCAATTCCAGCATCGCGCTGCTGCTCGAACGGACAATCACAAGCCTCGGCGTCAATTCAGGCACCAGCATTCACTATGAAAAAGGTTCCGGCCTGCTGGACAGCCTGGCCCTGAGCGAGGGTGATTCCGTGCCCATCGCGCTGATCGTCATGGAGCTTCTGGCCAACGCGCAAAGCCATGGCTCGACGGGTGAAGTGGATGTTGTGGTGCATGAGTCCGCTGACAGGATTGAGATTACTTTCGCCAACAAGGGTTCCCTGCCCGAGAACTTCAGCTGGGAAAATTCGAAGGGGTTCTATTCGGGGCTGACACGGGCCAAGGCGCTTTTGCCCACGCGCGGCGTGAAACTCACCTACCGCGAAGACGAGGGCCGGGTCATTGCCTGCCTCACTCTGGATATTCCGCTCGCACTTGCCCCCATTCAAGCATTCGCCGAGGCCTCCTGATGCACAAGCTGCTATTTGTCGAAGACAACCGGATCATCCTGGCGTCCATCTCGGCGCAATTGGCTGAAAAAGGCTATCAGATTGACTCCGTCGACAACCTCGAGGACGCGGGCCGGATGGTTGAGACCAAGACCTATGATCTGGCGCTTCTCGACTACTGGATCGCCACCAACTCTTCGCTGGATTTCGCGGCAACACGGCTCAAGCCCAATGGCACGCCATTTATTTTCCTCACCGCCTATTCAGACCAGCCAACGGTTGATGCGTGCCTCGCCATCGGCGCGTCCTCCTATCTTGCCAAGCCCTTTGAAGTCCACCAATTGGTGCCCATCATAGAAACGACACTGGCGCGGCATGCGGATGTGGCCGAACACGCCAAGCGGGGCGACAAGCTTGAGAGGGCCCTTCATGACAGCCGGGAAATTTCAATCGCTGTGGGTATCAGCATGTACAGCCATGGCATTTCGGACAAGGATGCATTCGCGCGATTGCGTGACAAGGCGCGGTCAGAACGGCGAAAGCTGCAGGAGCTGTGCGCAGAAATTGTCAGCGCCGCAAATAATTTGGCGAAGCTGAACTAGTTTTAGGATTATATACATCTAATAGGCCTTTAAATCCACAAAGAGGCTCGTGCAGCGGGTTTCCGGCATGGGGAGCCAGGGGGGTAGCGGGGAAGGGCAAATTCCTGCCAGCGGGCCTTGTAGATAGCTTAGGATTGATTTCTATTTTAAGTAGTTAAATTCCTACCATGCGCTCTTGGCGAGTACGCCATCGATTTGGCGCGCAAACCGGTCGAGCGAAATTTTTCCGGGGCTGATCACGATAATGGCCAGCGCCATGGCGGCGGGCCTCGCATAAGCGCGGAGGCACTGTGAAGCCGGGTCATACGGATACCAGTTCCCAGATGACATTGCCTTCGTCATAGGCATGCAGTTCGCCCAGGCTGATGTCGAACCAGATGCCGTGAACGGTCAGCTCCTTGCGATTTTCCTTCATGCGTATCCAGGGGAAGGTGCGCAGGTTCGCCATGGAGTGCTCAATGGACGCCCTTTCAATGTGGCGCTCATGAACAGCCTCTTCCTCGTCATGGTGGCGGTTTACACTGCGGGCCACGTCCTTGATGGCGCGCATCCAGCTGCCGATAAAATCAGTGTGACTGAGCGGGCCGGCATCGCCGACAGCAGCCCTGATGCCCCCGCAACGGCCATGGCCCATGACGACAAGATGTTTCACACCCAGTGACAACACGGCAAATTCCAACGCGGCGCTGGTGGCGTGGTGGCCGCCATCGGGCGTGTAGGGCGGCACCAGATTGGCCACGTTGCGCACGACAAATATTTCGCCGGGGCGTGAATCAAA
>JANMHO010000414.1:0-3597 GCA_031375195.1 Rhodobiaceae bacterium | reverse complement strand
AGCCTTGCGGGCTATTTTTGCGGCCAGTTTGAAGGCTTCCTTGGCTTCCCGCCTATCCCAGAGGTAGCCTTCCATGTAGGTGACCTTCGCAGCTGCGACGATTTTTTCATCGACGTCATTTTCGCTCAGGTGAACACAGGCACCCAGATAGGTGTTCATGGTGCGCTCGCCTTCTGGCGTCACCAGAATGAAGGAACGCGCCGTGGCTGGACCAGAGGTTGCGGCCACACTGTCAAATTGCACACCTTGGGCCCGCATGTCATGGCGAAAAATTCCACCCAGCTGATCGGCTTTGATCTTGCCGAAATAGGCCGCGTTGCCACCGAATGAGGCAACGCCAGCCGCCGTATTTCCGGCAGAGCCCCCCGAGATTTCAATTGCCGGGCCCATGCTGTTGTAAAGTTCTTCGGCGCGCGCCTCATCAATCAGGTTCATCGAACCTTTGACGAGGCCATTCCTTTCAACGAAAGCATCATCCACTTTTGCTATGACATCGACAATGGCATTGCCAATGGCTAGAACGTCGACTTCACCTCGCGCCATTCATTCCCCCTGCCTTGCCAAGCCCCTAGCTCATGCCACTTGTGGAGGCAAGCTCGAAGTCCTACCTGTTGGGCCATGCTTGCTGCCACTTTCAAAGCCCTGGGCGATCTTCTGTCGGCTGAATTCCGGTCTGTCCTGCTCAAGGCCATAGGCATGACAATCATCTTGTTTGCTGCCGTGTTGATTGGGGTTGAAATTCTTCTCATAAACCTCGCCATTATTCCCTGGGCCTGGGCTCAAACGCTGGCGGCCATTGGTGCGGGGCTTGGTTTGCTGGCGGCATTCTTCGTTCTCATGGCTCCGGTTGTTGCGATTTTCGCAGGCCTCTACCTCGATAGAATCGCGGGGCTCGTAGAGGACCGGCATTACGCGCGCGATCCCAGGGGCGTTCCACTTTCCAATTTTCGCGCCTTGCAGACTTCGCTGCAATTTGCATTCGTCATCCTGCTGGTGAACCTTGCGGTGTTGCCGCTCATATTTACCGGTGTTGGAATCGCAGTGCTGATTGGCGCCAATGCCTATCTGGTGTCGCGTGAATATTTTGAAATGGTTGCCATGCGCCATATGCAAGTTGACGAGGCCCGGCTGTTTCGCAAGCACAACACGTCAACAATTTTTGCAGCGGGACTTATTCCCGCCATTCTATCACTCATCCCGCTTGTAAACCTGGCAGTGCCGCTGTTTGCCACCTCATATTTCGTCCACATCTTCAAGCAGCTGCGGGCGTCTTCGGCTTGAACTGGCAAAGATCAGCAATCGGGCAACGCCAGCATTCGGGCTTTCTGGCCTTGCAGATATAGCGCCCGTGCAGGATCAACCAATGGTGGGCATGGCGCAGGTAGGTTTCGGGGATTGCTTTCAGCAAACCCTTTTCAACCTCAGGGGGTGAAGTTCCGGGAGCCAGGCCCAGCCGGTTGCCAAGGCGAAACAGATGCGTATCGACGGCGATGACAGGTTCGCCGAAAACATTGTTGAGAACCACATTGGCGGTTTTTCGCCCAACACCCGGCAGCGCTTCAAGAGCCTCGCGGTTGTTTGGAACTTGTGATCGATGCTTTTCAATGAGCGTCTTCGAGAGCGCAATTACGTTCTTGGCCTTGGCGCGAAACAGGCCAATCGTCTTGATGTACCGGGTCAGACCTTCCTCGCCCAGCGCCGCCATTTTCTCAGGCGTTTCGGCCACTTCAAACAGAGGACCGGTGGCGCGGTTCACGCCCAGATCGGTCGCCTGGGCCGATAGCACAACGGCCACCAAAAATGTGAAGGGATTGACGGAGTTCAGTTCGCCCAAGGGTTCAGGCTCCAGGGCGCGGAAGCGCCGGAACACTTCCTCGATTTCCGCTGGCTTCAACCGCCTTGCCTTTGCCATCAATTCCCTGCTTTATTTTGGCCTGCACTCAGCGAGCCTTACCATGGAAGAAAAAACCAATACAACCTGGCGCGCCACCCTCACGCCCCATCGTTCTTTGACGCGCAAGGGCCATGCAATCCTGATGGGGGTGATTATCGGGGCCAATCTGGCTGGCGGAATATTTTTCCTGATCATTGGGGCGTGGCCGGTCATCAGCTTTCTAGGAATTGACGTGTTGCTGGTGTGGCTGGCGTTTCGCCGCAATTTTGCTGATGCACGCCGAGCTGAACGCATTGAAATTACGGCACATGAGCTTGTGCTTGAAAGACTATCAGAACGACGCCCGCGCCATGAACAGCGGTTTGCACGGCGCTGGGTGCGGGTGGAGCTCGATGTTGACGCGGAACGTGAGCTGATTGGCCCACTTTATCTCCGTTTTCGGGGAAAACGGACAGAAATCGCCAGTTTTCTGGGCGGCGAAGAGCGCCAGGCCCTTGCCAGGGCATTGAAAGCGGCTCTGGCCAACCCCGCAATCTGAGCAAGAATCGGGTGGCTCTGGGCACGCCGCCGCATTAAGTTTGGAGCATGGAAAACCAAACAAATGACTATGAGATGGTGAAGCACACGCTGGCTTTCATTTCCGAGAACTGGCGCGAGCAACCCTCACTTGAAACGCTTGCTGATCAGGCGGGCCTCAGCCCCACCCATCTGCAGCGGCTGTTCACGCGCTGGGCGGGCCTCAGCCCCAAGGCATTCTTGCAGGCCGTAACACTTGATCACGCACGGGAACTGTTGCGGGATTCGGCTTCGATCCTCGATGCTTCCTATGAGCTGGGGCTTTCGGGCCCGGGCCGCTTGCACGATTTGTTCATCACCCATGAAGGCATGTCGCCCGGTGTCTACAAGGCACGGGGCCGGGGCCTGAATATTTCCTACGGCTTTCACGATTGCCCCTTTGGGCGGGCGCTGATCCTGATCACCAGCGAAGGTCTGGCGGGCCTTGCCTTTGCTGATGAGGGTCAAGAAAAAGATGCCCTGGCGGATATGTGTTCGCGCTGGCCCGAGGCTACTTACGCCGAAAACCCACAGGCAACCGCAGCATTCGCCAAGCGCATTTTTGAATCGGAGCGATGGAAATCCAACGAACCGCTGCGCGTGGTGTTCATCGGTTCGGATTTTGAAATTCGCGTGTGGGAGACCCTGCTGCGCATTCCCTTTGGCAAGGCTTCGACCTATTCGGATATCGCGGCCCATATCGGCAAGCCCTCAGCGGCGCGCGCCGTTGGAACGGCGGTCGGCAAAAATCCGGTGTCATTCGTGGTGCCCTGCCACCGGGTGCTCGGAAAATCCGGCGGGCTGTGCGGCTATCACTGGGGCCTCACCCGCAAACGCGCCATATTGGGCTGGGAGGCGGGGCTCAGGGCGGCGTGAGCCGCTTGTAGAAAATCGCCGTGTCGTGCAGACCCTTGGTGTCGTAGGCGTAGCCGGGAATGTAGCCCACCAGCGTGAACCCGAGGCCGCTATAGAATTTTTCAACCGCACCGTGGCCCACGGCGTCAAACGTCACGAGCGAATAGTTGAGATCGCGGGCTTTCTGTTCCAGCGCTTGCATCAATAGCGTGCCAACGCCCTTCCGGCGGAAATCCCGGTGCACCAGAAGCTTGGCCACATCGCAGCGGTGCGGCTGATTGGGAGCCCAGGCC
>JANMHO010000404.1:0-3075 GCA_031375195.1 Rhodobiaceae bacterium | reverse complement strand
GTGCAGAATACCTATCTGGAAAGGCCTGACCGCGCCGCACTGTCCAAGCCCGAGCAGGAGCGTTATGACGCGTGGACGCCCTTTCATGAGCGCATGCACGGCCAAGTCATCCCCCGCACGGGGGAACTCTTGAAACTGTGCCGGGCGAATGGCGTTGAATGCCTTTTCGCCCGTATCGCTTCGCACACTGATGATGGCCGCGAGCGTTCGCTGTCGCAGAAAATGCCGGGGTGGAACAATCTGCTGCTGCCGAAGAACGAGAGGCCCTCCCAATTGGTTGCGGCACTGGCACCCGTCGGCGATGAAATTGTCGTCACCAAAACCACCGATTCAGCGTTGACCGGCACCAATCTCAGATTGATCCTGCACAACCTCGGCATCAGGAATGTGATGTGCGCCGGCATTTTCACGGATCAATGCGTGTCCTCCACCGTCAGGAGCCTGGCGGACGAAAGCTACAATGTGGTGGTGGTGGAGGACTGCTGCGCTGCGGGATCAGATGAGTTGCACCACAAGGAGCTGGAAATCATCAACATGATCTATTGCCACGTGGTTTCGAGTTATGAACTGGTCGCAATGATGGGCTTGGCAAAGTGATGCTTTGCGCCCTAGTATGCTGATTGCTGCCGGGAAACCGCCAGCGGGGGAAGCAAACCAAGGGAGGGGCATAATGGCTCAAGACAGTGCGACGGGCACGGTAATCAATGTTGCCGGCGACAAAAGCGTCAACAAACTTCAATCGAAGGCGGTAGGCCTCATCGGCGTGCTGTTCCTGGCGGTCACGGGTGCGGCCCCCATGTCAGCCATGCTTGGCAACGTACCGTTTGCGGCGGGCTACGGCATTGGCATCTACACACCGGCGGCGTTCTTGCTGGCCACGATCGTTCTTACCGTGTTTTCGATCGGCTATGCCGCCATGGCATCGCGCGTGTCCTCCGTTGGCGGCTTCTATTCATTCATTTCGCAGGGCCTTGGCCGTGAAATAGGCATGTCCGCAGGCGTTACCTCGCTGGCCTGCTATTCTCTTTTCGAAGCCTCGCTCACGGGTCTCTTTGCCTTCTTTGGCAACAAGTGGCTGAGCGACCATTTCGGCATCAACGTCCCTTGGCTCTGGCTGGCGCTGCTCATGATCGCCGTCATTGCCGTTCTGGCCTACCGCGATGTCAAGCTCTCGGCCAAAATATTGGGCGTGGCCCTTGTGGCCGAGGTCGCCATCCTTACCATCTTTGTGCTGGGTGTGGTGTTTGCCTCAAGCGGCACGAACTTTAACCCGGAAGCGCTGAATGTCTTCAAAGTCTACACGCCTTTGCCGGCACAAACGGTAGGCACAGTGGCCATTCCCGCCGGTGCCGCAGCAGTGGGCATCTTCATGGCCTTCTGGTCATGGGTGGGCTTCGAAATGGCGCCCAACTACGCTGAGGAGTCGCGCGATCCCAAGCGCATCGTTCCACAATCACTGCTGATTTCGGTGGTTGGCCTCGGCATTTTCTACGTGATTGTGAGTTGGTGCGCAATTTCGGCCTATCCGACGGAAGCCGACATGGCGGCCAAGGCGTTTTCCGACGGCGTGAACTTCTACCTCACGCCCATCCAGCAGTTTGTCGGCACGTGGGCCTACGAACTGATGTTCCTGCTCATCCTCACAAGCTCATTTGCCTGTGGCATGGCGTTCCACAACACGGCCTCCCGCTACATGTATTCGCTGGGCCGCGAGGGTGTGCTGCCGCGCGCCGTTGCTGAAACACATGACCACCACAAAAGCCCCCACAAGGCCTCCGCCGTCCAGTCGGTTCTGGCTGCCGTATGGGTGATCCTTTACGGGTTCGGCTATGGCTTTGATGATCCTTCAGGGCAGGCCTGGCTCGGTGTCTACACGCTGTTCGCCGTCTTGGGCACTGGCCTCTTGCTGGTGTTGCAGGCGATCGTTTCTGTGGCCATCATCCTGTGGTTCAAGAAGAACGGCGGCGGCAATGTGTTCACGACCATGATTGCACCAGCCATTTCCTTCCTGGTGCAGATCTGGCTTGTTTACACGCTGATTGCCAACCTCGCCACTTTGGGCGGCACGAATGGCTTTGCCCAAAGCCTTCCCTTTGTGGGGCTCGTGATCATTGTTGTCGGCCTGATCTGGGGCTTTGTCCTGAAGTCATCAAATCCGGCGGCCTACAGGAACATTGGCCACATGACCAATGAGGATTGAGTGCATTTTCTGAATTGGAGCGGGGACAGTGGATTTTCTATTGTCCCCGTTTTTGTTTGTGTATCTTCGCGGGGAAAGTCATGTCGCATTCGGTGAAAGGGCGGTCCGTCATTGTAACAGGCGGGTCAAAGGGCATCGGCAAGGGGATAGCGCGGGTGTTCGCCAATGCCGGCGCCAAGGTTTCCATTCTGGCGCGCGGTCTTTACGATGCGAAGGCTGCGGCTGACGAAATTGGCCATGGCGCATTTGGCCTGATGGGCGATGTCACGTCATTGGCCAGCATGGAAGCGGCCATGGAAACCATTTCCCATAAGCATGGCGGCATTGATATCCTGTGCGTCAATGCCGGAATATTTCCTCAAGCTCGGCTTGAGGAGATGACGGGCGAGCAATGGGATGAGGTGATTGACACAAATCTCAAAGGCACGTTTCACTCGGTGAGGGCCGCGATACCCTTTCTCAAAAAGTCAGATCAGGGACGCATTGTCATCACGTCATCCATCACCGGGCCGGTCACGGGCTTTCCCGGCTGGACGCATTATGGCGCCTCCAAAGCGGGCCAGCTTGGCTTCATGCGAACGGCCTGCCTTGAGCTTGCCAAATATGGAATCACCGTGAACGCCGTCATGCCCGGCAATATTTTGACTGAGGGCCTGATCGGCATGGGCGAGGACTACCAAAAATCAATGGCCGCATCGGTTCCCTTGAAGAAGCTTGGCCATGTTGACGACATCGGTCACGCCGCGCTTTACTTTGCTTCAAAGGAAGCGGGCTATGTGACGGGGCAGACCATTATCGTGGATGGCGGGCAGATTTTGCCGGAGAGCCTTGATGCCCTTGCGCAGGCTTAGAACTTAAACTGTTCGTTCAGCACG
>JANMHO010000374.1:0-1770 GCA_031375195.1 Rhodobiaceae bacterium | reverse complement strand
AGGCCTTTGGCGGAGTGAAGCGTCATGATGTTGACCTTGTCTTCGTTCTCACCGCCTGAGTCCCTGTCCATCACCAGGGCAATGTGCTCGAGGAAGCCCGCCATGTTTTCGAAATCACCCATGGACCGCACGAGTTCCTTGAGATTTTCAAGGCGACCCTGGGCTTCCGGGCTTTTGTCGTTCTGCCACATTTCAGTGTAACCGGATTCGTCAAGAATGATTTCGGCGAGTTCCGTGTGGGGAAGCCCCTGCAGCGATTGACGCCAGCGGCCAAAGCTTTCAGTGAGCTGGCGAAGCGCGGTTCGGGCCTTGTTCGGCAGATCATCGGTTTTGGTGAGCTCTTCGGCAGCAGTGTAAAGCGATAGTCCACGAGTGCGGGCGAAATCGAACATGCGCTTGAGGGAGCTATCACCAATGCCGCGCTTGGGTGTGTTGATGATGCGTTCGAAAGCCAAGTCGTTGTCAGGTGAAGCGGTAACCTTGAAATAGGCCAGTGCATCGCGAATTTCGGCGCGTTCATAAAAACGTGGCCCGCCGATCACCCGGTAGGGCAGGCCAAGCGTTATGAACCGGTCTTCGAAGGCGCGCATCTGGAAGGACGCGCGCACGAGGATTGCCATGTCATTGAGTTTTTCCTGCTTGTGTTGCAGGCTTTCGATGTCATCGCCAATGGCGCGGGCTTCTTCGTCGCCGTCCCAATGGCTGCGGACGATGATAGGTTCGCCCTCGCTCTTGTCGGTGTGCAGGGTCTTGCCAAGGCGGCTTTCGTTTTTGGCGATGAGGCCGGAGGCGGCGCCCAGGATATGTGGCGTGGAGCGATAGTTGCGCTCCAACTTGATGATCCTGGCACCGGGAAAATCCTTTTCGAAGCGCAGGATGTTGTCGACCTCGGCGCCACGCCAGCCGTAAATCGACTGGTCATCATCGCCCACACAGCAAATGTTCTTGTGGCCCTGTGCCAGGAGCCTGAGCCAAAGGTATTGTGCTACATTTGTATCCTGGTATTCGTCAACCAGCATGTATTTGAAGCGCTGCTGATAGGTTTTCAAAACATCGGGGTGATTCTGGAAAATGCGCAGAACTTCAAGCAGGAGGTCGCCAAAATCGGCGGCGTTCACAACCTTCAGGCGCTGCTGGTATTCGGCATAGAGTTTTCCGCCAATGCCGCCGGCAAAGGCATGGGCCTCGCCTGCGGGAACCTTGTCGGGCAAGAGGCCGCGATTTTTCCAGCCATCGATGAGATTTGCCAGTTGGCGGGCGGGCCAGCGCTTTTCATCGATGTCGTGAAGCGTCATGACCTGTTTCAGCAGTCTGATCTGGTCATCGGTATCGAGAATAGAAAAGCCGGATTTGAGGCCTGCGAGTTCTGCATGATTGCGCAAGATCCTGACACCGATGGAGTGGAAGGTGCCGAGCCAGGCCATGCCTTCCACCATGTCGCCAATCAAGTGGCCGATGCGTTCCCGCATTTCGCGTGCCGCCTTGTTGGTGAAAGTGACCGCAAGCAATTGGTTTGGAAAGGCTTTTTTTGTAGCGAGGATGTGGGCAAGCCGGGTGGTGAGGACGCGGGTTTTCCCGGTGCCAGCGCCAGCCAGAACCAGAAGCGGACCCTCGGTTGATTCAACCGCCGCCCGCTGCTCGGTGTTTAATCCCTTGAGATAGACAGGACCGCTTCCCGCCATGGCACGGGCGGAAATGCTGCCGGGCTTTGGCGAATCATCAAAATTTTCAAAATCTATCGGTTTGGCGGCCATGGGGTCTCACGATTCT
>JANMHO010000324.1:0-1568 GCA_031375195.1 Rhodobiaceae bacterium | reverse complement strand
CCCGAATTTCCTTTACCTGTTCAATGGCGACATGCTGTCTCCTTCGCTGCTGTCGGGCCTGGACAAGGGGGCCAACATGATCGCCCTCACCAATGTGGCGCCGTTTGATCTGGCGGTGCCCGGCAACCATGAGTATGATTTCGGGCCGGAGAATTTCGCCGAGAAGATGAAGGTTTCGAAGTATCCGTGGGCAGCGATCAACATTGCAAACGCCGATGGTTCGGCGATTGAGGGCCTGGGCGGGGTTACCATCAAGGACGTGGCGGGCGTCAAGATTGCGCTTATCCCCGTGGCGCAGGATACCTCGCCCCAGGTTGCCTCCACGGGCGATCTGAAATTCGGGCCCACGGCGCAATCGGGCATTGACGCGGCCAAGCAGGCGCGGAAGGACGGGGCTGACATCGTGGTGGGCGTGGTGCAGGCGCCGCGCTCCGATGACATGACAATGATCAACAGCAAAGCGTTTGACGTGATCCTGTCGGGCGATGATCATGAACTCGTGGTGCAATACAATGGCGTGACGGCTCATGTGGATACCTCCACCGAAGCCAATTATCTGGTGCCGATCGACCTCACGGTGAATGTGGAAGAGAAGGATGGCAAGCGCAGCGTGAAGTGGGAACCCAATTTCCGCTTCATAGACACGGCCACGGTGACGCCGGACCCTGAAACGCAGAAGCTGGTTGAAGCTTACGCGGCGGAGCTCGACAAGGAACTGAATGTGGTGATCGGCAAAACCGCCGGCCCGCTGGACAGCCGCCGCAATATTGTGCGCACCCAGGAGGCGGCGATCGGCAATCTGATTGCGGACGCGATGCGCGAAGCGGTGGGGGCGGACATCGCCATCACCAATGGCGGCGGCATCCGCGCCGACAGGGAATATGCGGCGGGGGCCGATATCACGCGGCGCGATGTGCTGACGGAATTGCCGTTTGGCAACGTGACGGTGCTGACGGAAGTTTCGGGCCAGCAGATTTGGGACGCGCTGGAGAATGGCTTCAGCAAGATTGAGGATGGGGCGGGGCGGTTTCCGCATGTCTCGGGCCTCAAGGTTGTGGCTGATGTGAAGCAAGCCGCCGGCAAACGCGTGGTTTCGGTGATGGCGGGCGACACGGCGCTGGATCTTGCGGCCACCTACAGGCTCGCCACCAATGATTTCATGCTGGATGGCGGCGATGGCTACACGGCGCTGAAGGGCGGCAAGGTGACGGTTGATCCGCGCGGCGGCAAGCTGATGGCCAATGATGTGATGGCGCTGGTGAAAAAGCGCGGCACGGTGGATGCGAAGGTTGAGGGACGCATTGTCATTAAGTAGAAGGTGCGCTAGCCTCGCGGCCAACACTGCATAGCGAGGAACGCCATGAACCTGTCTATCCGTTTTGCCTTGGGCCTGGTGATTTGCCTGGGTTTCACGGCGCCTTTCGCATCGGCCCAGGAGGGGTTGCGGCCCGTGGGCACTCTCACCTACACGCCGGAACCGGCGGAACTGCAGACGGGTGTTATCGTGTTGCGGCCGGAAGACCGGATGATCCGCACCATGCGGATTGAGGTGCGCGAAGGAACGGTGG
>JANMHO010000307.1:0-11015 GCA_031375195.1 Rhodobiaceae bacterium | reverse complement strand
GGCAGCTTCGGCGAATTCCCGGATTTTGTGAGAGGCAATCTCGATCCTTCGCGGCACCAAAAAATTGCGATGTTCTGCACGGGCGGCATTCGCTGCGAGAAGGCTTCGGCGCACATGCGGGACCTGGGGTTTCGCGAAGTCTATCACCTGAAGGGTGGCATTCTCAAATATCTTGAGGAGGTGCCGAAAGAGAAAAGCAAATGGCAGGGAGAGTGCTTTGTCTTTGATCAACGGGTCGCTGTCGGGCATGGGTTGGCGCCAACCGCACTCGAGATGTGCCACGGCTGCCGCATGCCGCTTGGGGCAGGTGACAAATCATCATCGCATTATGAAGAAGGCGTGAGCTGTCCCAAATGCTTTGCCGGACTTAGCGAGAAATCCAAGGCCTCGGCGCGCGAGCGGCAGAAGCAGATGGATTTGGCAAAGAAGCGAAACCAACCGAAGCCGATTGGCAGTTAGCGGGCCTTACCGCTTTTTCTTTTTCCAGGCGGCCTTCTTCTCCTTGAAATGCGGCTTGCCGCCTTCAAGCGCCGGCTTGCCGCCGGCCGCAAATGGTTTTTTGCCTTTGTAGCCTTCGCCCCCGGGTTTTCCGGCGCCCGCAAATTTTGGCCTGCCGTCCCCCGCATGGGGTTTGCGGTCTTCGTAGCGGATATTCGTGCCCTCAGTTTTCGGCTTGAAGCTGGGCTTGCGATCCGGCCGGTTGATTTCCGGAGCGCCACCCAGCAACTCAATTTTAACATCGTCGGCATCTTTGGTTTTCATGGCGGAAGAAAAACGTTCGACGACGTTGTTGGCGATCTCGAAGCGGGTTTCATTGTCGGTTATCCGAATGGCGCCGATATCGGCTTTCACCACCTTGCCACGCCGGCAGATCATGGGCAGCAGCCATTTGGGGTCGGCGTTGTTCTTGCGGCCAATGTCAAGGCGGAACCAGGTGAACTCTCCCCGTGATGCCGGCCCGGCATCGCGCCGTGGCGGCTTGGGGCCTGCGAAATCGCGGCCGGGACCGGGGTCGAACACATCTTCCGCGGCAGGCAATTTCGAGCGGTAAATGCGGACGAGCGCGGCGGCGATTTCTTCGGGTGAGCGCATGGCCAGAACGGAACGCGCCATTTCCAGGTCTTCTTCGCTGCTCGCATCGGTGAGGATCGGGTCCTGCAACATGCGCTGCTGATCGAGCCTGCGAATATCTTCTGCTTGCGGCGGGCCGCTCCAGACGGGGTTTACGCCAGCTGCCGCCAGCATCTGCTCGGCCTTCCTGCGACGCGACAAGGGAATGAGCACAACACTCACACCCTTCTTGCCAGCGCGCCCGGTGCGGCCACTGCGGTGCTGCAGGGTTTCGGCGTCGTTTGGCAAGTCCGCATGAATGACAAGGCCAAGATTGGGCAGATCAATGCCACGGGCGGCGACATCTGTTGCAACGCAGACGCGGGCCCTGCCATCGCGGAGCGCCTGCATGGCGTGGTTGCGTTCGCCCTGGCTCAGTTCGCCGGAAAGATTGACGGCTGAAAAGCCACGCTCGGAAAGTGTCGCGTGCAGATGGCGCACATGGTCGCGGGTGTTGCAAAATACAATGGTGCTGGGGCTTTCAACATAGCGCAGCACATTGACGACGGCATGCTCAATTTCATTGGGGGCCACGCGCATGGCGCGGTATTCGATATCCGCGTGCGCTCGGGTTCCGCCGGTTGCCTCTATGCGCAATGAATTGCGCTGGTAACGCTTGGCCAGCATGGCAATAGGCTTGGGCATGGTGGCTGAAAACAAAAGCGTGCGGCGCGTTGCTGGCGTTGCCTCAAGAATGAATTCCAAATCTTCGCGAAAACCCAGGTCGAGCATCTCATCGGCTTCATCGAGAACAACCGCCTTGAGGTCGGCGATGTTGAGAACGCCACGCTCGAGATGGTCGCGCAGCCTGCCAGGTGTGCCCACAATGATATGCGCGCCATCGGCCAATCTCCGGCGCTCACGCTTGGGGTCCATGCCGCCGACGCAGGAGAGAATGCGCGCGCCCGTGTAATGATAAAGCCATTCCAGTTCGCGCTCGACCTGCATGGCGAGCTCGCGGGTTGGGGCAACGATCAGGGCGACGGGTGAGGCTTCCTGGGAAAATCTTTCGGCATCGCCCAGGAGCGTGGTGGCGATGGCCAGGCCATAGGCCACTGTTTTGCCGGAACCGGTTTGGGCTGAAACGACAAGGTCGCGGCCTTCGGCCTTGGCTTCAAGCACGGCCATTTGAACGGGTGTCGGGTCTTCATATTTGCGCTCGCCGAGGGCGCGGGCGAATGGGGCCGGAGTTGGGGGAAATGCCAAGTGATCAGGTGCTTTGCTAAAGGAGTTAAGGGGCAGGCAGGCCGGAAGTTGCTTCCGGGATGCGCCATTTAAGCGGCTCTTATAGCAAGTCTTCGGGAAACACCATGGCGCGGGTCATTTAGTGTCAATCAGCGCCACATGGGGGCTGGCTTCGCGGGGAAGGAAGCCTTGGAGCCTCGGGTCGTCGTGGAACTCAATCATCAGGGCGTAAGGCACAAAGCCGGACCTCTGGTAAAAACCCAAAGCGTTGGGGTGGTCAAAGTGGCAGGTGTGAACCCAAAGACGGTTGATGGGTTTGGACCAGGCTTTTTCGATGGCGATATCCATCAATGCACGGCCCAATCCGGTGCCAACCGCTTCCTTGGCCAAACCGAAGAACGCGAGTTCGCAATTGGGAATGTCCCGTAAATCAAGCTCCACAACGCCGATGGCCGCGTCGCCTTCATAGAGAGCATAGGACTCGACTTGCGGGTGGCCAAGAATTGCCGAGAGTTTTTCAGCGGGCATGATGAGTCTCGAAAACCACATCAGGTCTTGGCCCACTTTGCGAAACACAGCCCGGTAGCTGTCGAGGTCTTTTGGATTGACGCGCCGCAAATCAAAACCGGAAGGAAGTGGTTTTGCGGCGCGCTGGGACTTAGCCTTCATCTCAAGGCAGGTTACCACATTGGCCAGCTTGCCCGGCGGCAGTTCGTAATACCCAAGCGGGAGGTCAAGCTTTTGCAACTATTGCTACCGCATTGTCGGGATGGAAAACTGCGCGCCTTCCTTGGTGCCCGAGGGCCAGCGCGAGGTTACGGTCTTGGTCTTGGTGTAGAAGCGGATGGAGTCGGGTCCATGCTGGTTCAAATCACCGAAGCTTGACGATTTCCAGCCACCGAACGTGTGGTAGGCCAGCGGCACGGGGATGGGCACATTCACGCCAATCATGCCGACTTGCACTTTGGAAGCAAAGTCACGCGCCGCATCGCCGTCGCGGGTATAGATCGCAACGCCATTGCCATATTCATGGTCATTGCACAGGCCCAAGGCTTCCTCATAGGTTTTGGCGCGCACCACGCCCAGAACGGGGCCGAAGATTTCTTCCTTGTAAATCCGCATGTCCTTGGTGACGTTGTCAAACAATGTGCCGCCAAGGAAATAGCCGTTCTCATAACCCTGCATCTTGAAGCCGCGGCCATCGACTTTGAGTGCCGCGCCTTCCTTCACGCCAATGTCGATGTAGCCCTTGACACGGTCCAATGCCATTTTGGTGACCAGCGGGCCGTAGTCGGCTTCGCGATCCGAGGAAAGGCCGATCCGCAGTTTTTCAACGCGGGGGATGAGTTTTTCGATCAGTGTGTTGGCGGTTGCCTCGCCCACGGGCACAGCCACGGAAATGGCCATGCAGCGTTCGCCAGCCGAGCCATAGCCCGCGCCGATCAGGGCGTCCACGGCCTGGTTCATGTCGGCGTCGGGCATGATCACCATGTGGTTCTTGGCGCCGCCGAAGCACTGGGCGCGCTTGCCGGTGGCGGTGGCCCCTGAATAAACATATTGGGCGATCGCCGTTGAGCCGACAAAGCCCACAGCCTTGATGTCGGGGTCATTCAGAATGGCGTCAACGGACTCCTTGTCGCCATTTACGACATTCAAAATGCCGGGTGGCAGTCCCGCTTCGAGGAACAGCTCACCCAGGCGCATGGGGCAAGAGGGATCCCGCTCGGACGGCTTCAGAATGAAAGCGTTGCCAACAGCAATGGCGGGCGCGCATTTCCACAAGGGGATCATGGCGGGGAAGTTGAATGGTGTGATGCCCGCCACCACGCCCAAGGCTTGCCGCATGGAATACATGTCAATGCCGGGGCCGGCGCCATCGGTGAATTCGCCTTTCAGCAGATGGGGAACACCGCAGGCAAATTCAGCCACCTCGATGCCACGCTGCAGGTCGCCCAGTGCATCCGGCACGGTCTTGCCATGCTCCATGGAAATAAGCGTTGCCAGCTCTTCCTTGTGCCTGGCGGCGAGTTCCAGAAATTTCATCATCACGCGAGCGCGGAACTGCGGGTTCTTGGCGGCCCAGGCGGGCTGAGCGGCCTTGGCATTTTCAACGGCAGCCCGCATTTCGGCGGTGGAAGCGAGCGCCACCCTGGCCTGCACTTCGCCCGTGTTGGGGTTGAAAATATCGGCAAACCGGCCAGATTGGCCCTTGACCTGCTTGCCACCAATGAAGTGTCCGATTTCCTTGACCATTTTTTGCTCTCTATAACGACTGTATCTGGGGATTGCTTAGACCATATAGGCCAGCCAAATCAATTGAGGATTGAAAATTTACGCCCTATTTTGGCAAATGAACGGAAGGAACCCACACATAACCGTCGTCGTCGATGATCATGCATTCGCGGAGGCCGTGGGGTTTGTCGAGGCTGCCTGCGAGGATGGTCCAGCCGCCAGCCCTGGCATTTTTTTCGGCGATGTCGGGATCGCAGCCATAGGCGCGGAGTTCAACGCCCACGCCTCTGGCGTCGACTGCTTTCACGACGCCGGACAGGGGATTGCCGTGATAGGTGTGGTCGGCGTGGAACATGAAATCGCCGCCCAGCAGTTTCATCGCGGCAAAGCTTTCGTTGTCAAAAAACGAGGTGGCTCCCAACACGTCGACCGCGAATTTCACGGCGCGGGACACATCCCTGACAACCAGGTTAAAGCCAAGGCCCCTGAGGGAGCGGCCATAATCGGGAGCGGAGACGGGTGGTTCACTGGTCTTCATGCCAGCATTTGAACGCTTTCAATAGCCTCTTGTCCATTCCACTTCACGGTGCAGGCGGGAATCCGGTGGGGCTCGGAGACGCCGAAGCGGCGCATGGCGAGCAGGAAAAGAACCGCCGCATCAGACACGACGTCGGTCAGGTCTTCTGCTTCAAGATTGTTTTCAAGTATCAGACTCAGGCGCTGGCCTGCCAACGCCGTCATGGCGTCCAGCTCAGCGGCTGGCAAGGAAACCGCCGTTTCCCAGCTTTCCACCAGGTCTTCATATTTTATTTCAGCCAGCACATCATCGCCGATCATCAGGGGAAGATTGCCGCGGGCCTGGATATCCAGCACCTGCGCATCGGTTGTCTGTTCGCCAGGACAGGTCAAGGTAAACGTCAGGGACTCATCATCACGCATTTCACACCACCCACTCTGGCCCCAGTGTGCGGCAGGGGTGGTTGCTGTCCGGTTAATTTTGGCGGCGGGCCAGCTTGCGCCATTGAGAAAAATATCCGTCCAGGCCAGCAAGGTTTTCCACCTGAATTCTTGTCGGCGACAGGGGAATGCTGGGCGGAATTCCACCTTGCATCAAGGCAAGGCAGGCGGCGCCTGCCGTGGTGCCATCGCGCAGGTCGGAGGCGAAGACATTCTGGCTTGGCCGGAGCTGGGCCAGCACCTTGAGGAAGACCATGTTTTCCGAGAAAGGCCCGTCGACGATGATGTCATGGGCCGAGCCGATTGACGTGAGGGATTCAGATACCATAAGCGCGCAATAGAGCGAAGCGAGGGAGGCTTTTTGCTGGGGTGAACTGGGCGATGGGCCGATGATCTCGCCGCGGCCGCTGCTGCCTGGCACAGGCCCGTCGCCGCCGTCGGAAAAGGCCGGCAACGCATAGGTTTTTTGCGCGATCAGGCTTTGCACGGCGGCCAGCGTCGCGATCTCGCCGGAATTGCCTTCGCTCAAAATCTCGAATTCCTTGCCGCCGAAAAACCGGCAGCAGACGACGTGATTTCCCAGCACATCGGTATTGGAGACCATGTCCCTGCTTGCATCGAGGGCCTCGAGCCTGGCTTGCGTGTCAAAGCCGATGATCCAGGTTCCGGTTGACAAAAGCGTGAATTTTTTCCGGCCCGAAGCCAGGTAGCGCAAATAATTGGCGTTGGAGTCATGGACTCCCGCCACAACCGTTCCCGCTCCACGAAACGCCGGGCCGCGAAACTCATCGCGCAAGGCGCCAATGGGTTCCCAGGCCTTGGCGAAGGGCGGGAACAGTTGCACCCATCCCATGGCGTGGACAAATGACGAGAGGCCGCCGGTGTTCACATTCAGCAAATGGGTCTGGCAGGCCAGGCTGGATATTTCGCACACCGGGGTTCCGCCCAGGCGAAAACCCACATACTGGATCCACGTAACAATGGTTTTGGTTTTTGCAAATTCTGACGGAAAAGCCTGCCGCTGCCAATAGAGCTGCAGGGCGTGGGTGAGCGCCAGGGGAAGCAGCGGGCTGTAAACCTCGCGGAATGGCGGCTGGATTTTCCGGTAGGCCGCGATGATCTCGGGAGGAGGCTCGCAGGTGTAATCCATCACCGGAAGCGCCAGCGTTCCGTCGGCGGCGAGGCAGGCCATGGCGGCCCCATGGGCGCAGGGCACCACAACATCAATGGGCAAGATCGCGTCGAGCTCCGGCAGCGCGGACCGGCAAAGCTCCACAAAAACATCCGGATCGAGGTGGCGATAGGGCGGGCCTTCGTGGTTTTGGCTCGCCACCTTGCGCTCGGCCACCGGCCTGCCGCCGGGGTCGAACAGCACGATCTTGGTGCTGGTTTTTCCGGCGTCGATAACCGCTATTCCACGGGGCGATTGTATTTCCATGCCCGCCTTTCTATGATGGGTTTCCTATCCAGATCAATCCACTAAACGGAACCCCAATGAAAAAACTGAAATTCATGGACTTGCGCAAGGCCGTCATCGCGACATGCCTGAAGATGAACGCGGAAGGCATCAATCGCGGCACCTCTGGCAATGTGAGTGTCCGCACCGACGCAGGATTTCTTCTGACGGCATCGGGCGTGCCTTACGCGAAAATGAAGCCTGTCCATGTGGTGGAGATGGATCTGGGGGGGCAATATTCGGGCGAATACCTGCCGTCCACCGAATGGCGCATGCATATGGATATCTACCGGGCAAGACCCGAGGCCAAGGCCATTGTGCATGTGCATTCGGATTGGGCCACGGCGCTGGCGTGCTTGCGCAAGGATGTTCCGGCGTTCCACTACATGATCGGCGTCACCGGCGGCACAACTTTGCGGGTTTCGGACTATGCGGAATTTGGCACGCAGGAACTGTCGGACACCATGCTGAAGGCGATGGAAGACCGCAACGGATGCCTGCTCGCCAACCATGGGCAAATCTGCTTTGGCCCAAACCTTGACAAGGCATTGTGGCTGGCGGGGGAAATCGAAACCCTGTGCAAGCAGTATTGGGCGGCAAGCCTCGCGGGCAAGCCGGTAGTTCTGAGCGAGGCGGAAATGACCAGCGTGCTCAAGCGCTTCAAAACCTATGGCAAGCAGAAGGCCGATCTGGCGAAGGGAGAAACACTCACGGTGTTTGCGCCGAAGCTGAAGGGAAAATAGCAGACCACACAGCAATCTGTCATTGCAGACCGTTCAAAGACTATAATTAAATGCACTGGCACCGGAATTCCAATAGCCAGACTTGCCACCACATGACATGCTGTGGTCGCGAAACGATAAACATTGGGCCGAACCAATGTTCTGATGCCGGCCCTACTCTTTCATAAGCTTGGAGGCGCCGATTTGAGGAACGTCGCAGATGCTGATCAAAAGTTGCATGGTGATGTCGCGAGCAGTTCGAGTGTCGGCGGTGTATATGATATTTCGGCCTTGCCTTGTTACAACCAGCAGGCCGCAGCGGGCCATGATGGACACATGTGACGACAATGTATTTTGCCTGACTTGAAGAGTGCTGGAAATTTCTCCGGCTGCCATACCGCGCTTGGCTTTCGCCAGAAGGCACATCACCCTGAATCGCGTCGGGTCGCCGAGTGCCCGTAGTGCCGAAACTACATATGAATCATCCATTGTTCGAGAATGATCGATATAAATGACAAGTGCATGACAGTTTGTTATGCACGCAAAATCTGTGACAAAGGAGGAAATGAGAAACTCATGGAATATAAAGAATCTCCCAAGAAATTGGATGCTTCGAAAAAACAAGAATTTTTCGGACGCTTGGAAAATATCAACATCAGCAGTTCTGGATCGCATTTTCAGTTTGATGTTGTCAGCAAGAAAGATGGGCGGCGAACCTATATGCTGAATTCCAACAGCCCGACTGATTACTTGGTCATGGCATCATTTATTTCATCGACTTGCGCGTCAGGCAAAAAAGTGACGGTAAGCGGTGCTCAAAATGGCACTGGCTTGCCCTATGCCAACGAAATACACATTGGAAAAAAGACCAAAGCTGTCAGGAAAAATGCTGAAAAGCCGGTCAATCGCGTTAAAGGGCCAGTTATTGAGACCCAGGCTTCGCCTTGATTACTGCGAGCCAGGCGTAGTCGCGGTAGAGTGGCTCAAACTGAAGGGTCAGTCCGCTTTCGGTTGCAATTTGCTGAAACGCGGATTTCAGGTTCGGTCTAGGCTTGACGTGGAATAGATCCAGCCAATGAAAGAGCATGCGCCGAAGGCCTTGTGGCAAGCCATTGCTTTGTCCGAAGTCAAGGATATGAAGCTCGCCCGAAGGCGCCAGGAGGCTTGCGGCATGGCGCAATGCGGATTGCCAGTCTGGGATCATCGAAAGGGTAAATGAGCAATAGACGCGGTCAAACTTGCTTTGGCCGAGGCTGGGCAAGGGATCAAAAAATGTAGCATCCGCACAGGCAAAGCGAGCGTGGTGAAGGAATTTGTTTTGCTGTGCTGTTTTGAGCGCCGTCTTCAGCATCTCCTGGGAGATGTCAATTCCAAAAAGCCTGGCATCCGGATAGCGCCGGGCGGCACCCGCCAAATTGCGTCCGGTTCCGCATCCGATTTCAAGGATCGCGCCACCCGGTGGAGGCTTGAGCCGATCCAGCAATTCATCGCGGCCAAGCAGATAGTACCGGCGGCTGGCATCATAGATATGCCTTTGAAAACGGTACATGCGGTCCATGGCTGCGCCATGGCCGACAGACAGTTCAGTTGGCGCGTTCATAAACATGAAATCCCCCGTAAATGGATGAGCGATCCAGGTCGCCGAGTTCGCGCGAGCGATCTTCAAGATATTGCCAACCAGTCAAAACGTCATCTTCAACACGACCGGGGAGAATTGTTTGCACCCCCGCTGTTCTAAATATAACCCTCGCACCAGGTGCGGCTGCGCGCGTTATGGCGCGCCAAAGATCATTGAGCTGAACGTCAGTCATCCAATCCTGGGCGTCAAGCAGTACAAAGCGATCTACGCTTTCAACAGGCATCACATCCAGCGCATCACCGAAAGATACCTGGTTGACACTTACTGCACTTTCGCTGGCGCGCAGTTTGACGAAGTTGCGCTTCTCCAGATAGGGTGGAAGCGGGCCAAAGCCACCTGAAGCGTAGCTTCGCCCGAAGGCTTGCCAGGTGAAATAGTTTTCGCGCAGTGGAAATCCGCATGTCAGTTTTTCGAGACGTTGATGCAGCACGTCGGCCATGCGTCCCCCACCAGCCAGGGCTTCATATTGCGCCGGCGGTATTCCCAATCCATACAGCGAGATTTTCTGGTCTGTGATCCACTTCACAAAACGCCGCTGAAACAAAGGCGTTATTTGGGTTTCAAAAAAACTTCGCTGCTGTTCGATTGACTGGCACTCCAGGAGTGCTTTCAGGTTGCAGCCATAGGCTTTAGCCAGAAAATGGCCAACACCGATAAAACGCCCCAGGAGACCTCTATGGTAAATATTGGTCTTAAAGCCGTTGATTCTTTTCCTGCCTGTCCAAAGTCTGCCACTCCAGTATTTCCGCGTTGGCTCATCAATGACTGGGCGCAAGTAACGTTTATAGTCCGCCATGTTGCTGCGCTCATCCGCCTCGCCAAAAAACCGGTAATAATCCTCCCACGTTGGCAAGGATTTCAGGCCCGCCAACTTCAGCTTGGTCAACGCCACATGGGCGCGGTTCAAATCCACCGCAGTGATGCGCGCGGGTGATTGGGTGAGATAGCTCAATACGTTGCAGCCGCCAGATGCAATTGCAACAATGTGATGGTGGGGCTTGATTTCCATAGCGGCCATGTCAACCACCGGGTCTTCCCAGATTTGTGGATAAACGAGGCCCCGAAACGCAAAACTGAAGAGGCGTTCAAGCATGCCGTCGAAGCTGAGCGCGCGATTGCGGTGAACGGCCTGCTTGACCAAACTGGTGGTTCGCGGTTTTTCAATTACTGTATCAAATGCCATTCGAGCCTCTCGTATTGCCAATATGCAAAGAACAGATGACGGCTCTAAGTGGCTATTATGACAGCCATATCACGACGCTGGCTGTGTGAATGTCACAAACCCTTCATCAAAGAGAACAACAATAGGGATAGCGATTCTTTTGCTCCTGAGGGTTTTATGAAGGCTGACGTTTTCTCCGTGCGCCGCTACCGGGCTATTTTCATTTCTGACGTCCATCTCGGAACACGGCGAGCCCAGGCCGAGGCCCTGCTTGATTTCTTGCGCGGGACCGAGAGCGAAAGGCTCTACTTGGTGGGAGACATCATCGATAGCTGGTCGCTGCGCGAGAAGTGGTATTGGAACCAGTCGCAGAATGACGTGATCCAGAAACTTTTGCGCAAGGCGCGCAAGGGCACGAAAGTGATCTATATTCCAGGAAATCACGACGAAAATTTCCGCGACATCGCAGGCCACAGGTTTGGCCGTGTGGCAGTAATGCGCGAAGCTGTTCACAAGACGGCGACCGGCCAGCGCTATCTCGTATTGCATGGC
>JANMHO010000294.1:0-6633 GCA_031375195.1 Rhodobiaceae bacterium | reverse complement strand
TGCAGCAATACCTCGTGGCCATTGGCGCGGGCCTTGTTCACCTGTTCCTGCAGATTGTCGCCATAGGGCGCAAAGGCGAAGGTGACGTCTCCTGGCAGTTCCCGCGTGGCGCGCTGGGTGAGCTTGGGATTGAGTCCCATGCCGCCCAGGAGAATGGCGATCTTGGGCCGGCTCGAATGCAAAACGCCCATGGGGGTCAAGCGGGCGTAAACATCGGAAGGCTTCCGGTTGCCGGGGCCGATGCGCGGCAACTGCCCGATGCTGCTGGTTTCGATGAGATCGGCCATGGGAGCGGGGCGCAGGGGCCGGCGCGGGGCCACTTCAATTCCGGCTTCGGTCTGATAGACGTCGGTTTGCACCGGCGGCTCGACCTCGACCTCTTCCTCGACGGCAGCAACCTCGGTTTCTACGGATGCTGTTTCTTCGCTTGCAGCGGCCTTGATTTCTTCAGCTGCGGGGATTGCGGCAATGACGATGGGTTCACCGGCGAAGGGGTATGGCGTAACAGCGGCCCAAAGGCCCAGGCCGGCGAATCCGCCGGTTGCCAATAGTGATGCCGCAAACAGCGCTGTTGGCCGGCGCGCCCACAGGCGCTGGCCCATGCTTCGCTTTTTCAGCGGTTGTCGCAGTTCATCGCGGCTCATGAAAAATTCTGGCTTCCAATCGATTCGGTTTGGGGTGATTTTGGCGAGGCAACCGTTAACGCCTCATTAACCGTAAGCAGAATTAGGGGTCAGAGGAAGTTATAGGGGTCAACATCGACATGGAGATGAAGGGAACCCTTGGGTTTCAAGTCTTTCAACCATTGGCGAATGAAGGCCTGAAGGTTGACTTCGCGGGCAGCTTTTATGAGAAAGCGCCAGCGATGGCGGCCTCGAACGATGTGAATGGGGGCCTGGGCCGGGCCAAGAATAATGACCGCTTCGCCTGCGGGCGCGGCTGCTGCAATCTGGCGGACGAAGCGCTCGGCTTCGGCGGCTTCGGTTCCTGATACAATGATGGCGGCCAGACGGCCATAGGGCGGCAAGCCGGCATTTTCGCGGATGCGTTTTTCCTGCCGCAGGTAACCGTCGCGGTCAGCGTGTCTAAGCGCCTGCATCAGCGGGTGTTCGGGCACATGGGTCTGCACGAGCGCGCGGCCCGGCTTTTCGCCCCGGCCGGAGCGGCCCGCGACTTGCGCCATCAGGGCCCAGGTTCGTTCGCCACCCCGGGGGTCGGAGGATTCAAGGGCGAGGTCCGCATCCACGACGCCCACACATGTGAGATGGGGAAAGTGATGGCCCTTGGCGACGAGCTGTGTCCCGATGACAAGATTATAATCGCCCCTGGCCACATCCCTGATCACGTCGCGAAGATAAACACCCCGCGCCAGATCGCTGGAGAGAATGGCGATGCGGGCGCCGGGAAAGCGGCGGGCTGATTCTTCGGCGAGGCGTTCGATGCCGGGGCCGCAGGGCACCAGCTTGTCTTCAACACCGCATTTGGGGCAGGCCCTGGGGGTTGGTTCCATGTGGCCGCAGTGATGGCACATGAGTTGGCGGCGAAACCGGTGCTCGACAAGCGAGGCCGCGCAGTTGGGGCAGTCCATGCGGTGGCCGCAGGCGCGGCATAGGGTGAGAGGGGCATAGCCCCGGCGATTGAGAAACAGAAGGGCCTGATCGCCCGCAGCCAGTGTCGCTGTGATGTTATCCACGAGGGGGGCTGACAGCCATGCGCCGGTTTCAAGAGGTGCCGCGCGCATGTCGATCAGGCTGATTTCCGGCAGTTCGGGGCGGCCATGGCGGTCCAGCAATTTCACGTGGGCATAGCGGCCGCGATCGGCATTCACCAGGGATTCAAGCGAGGGTGTAGCCGATGACAGGATCACCGGAAATTTTCCGATTGAGCCATAGAGCACCGCCATGTCGCGGGCGTGGTAGGGAACGCCTTCATCCTGCTTGTAGGCGCTCTCATGCTCTTCATCGACAACGATGAGGCCCAGTTTTTTCCACGGCAGGAAAAGGGCTGATCTCGCCCCTACGACAATTAGGGCACCGCCATCGGCAACGCCGCGCCAGACGCGCTCGCGCTCGCGGGGCCGCATATCGGAATGCCATTGTGCGGGTTCCGCGGCAAAGCGGGTTTCAACCCGGGATATAAAACTTGCAGTGAGCGCGATCTCCGGCAGCAGCAAAAGCACTTGGCCGCCCAAGGCCAGCGCTGCCGCCATGGCTTCGAAATAAACCTCGGTTTTGCCCGATCCGGTGACGCCATCAAACAGCGTGACCTTGGCGCTGCGGGAGGTGACCATGGCGCGGAGTTCCTGGGCCGCTGCCTCCTGTTGCCTGGACAGCTTCAATCCCCCGGCGTTCAAGTCGGGAGCTTGATAGGGTTTGAGAGTGGGAAGCCCAACGATTTCCAAGGCCCCGTCCCTGGCAAGGGATTTTATAACGGATGCACCGACGCCAGCCGCTTGGGCCAGTTCAGAAAGGCGCATGGCGAAGCCTTCGGAGGCAATTTCCAGAGCGCGTTGGCGCTGGGGCGTCATGCGGTTGATGGGTTGGCCGGACGCCCGGTAGGCCACCTGCTGCCTGGCTTCTTCAAAAGCTCCGGGGGAGCGCAGCACCATGCGCAACACGTTGCCCTGGGGTTCAACGTAGTAATCGGCCAGCCAACCGACGAATTTGCGGTGGGTGTCACTCATCGCAGGCATGTCGAAGCGGGCCACCACGTCGCGGAGTTTTGCGCCCTCGGGCGCTGTTGAGCGCAAAGCCCAGACGACGCCAATGTAGGTTCGCGAGCCCAGGGGCACACTCACATAATCTCCGGGCGCCAGCGTCATGCCCGGCGGAATGCGATAGGAATAGGGGCCTTCCAGGGCCAATGGCAGCAGGACATCGGCAACGGGGGCAGAATCGGGGTTCATGGTCTTGGAATAGTCTTGGACGGGAAGGCCTGCCAGTCTTATATCACGCCTCACATGAAACATTCCACGGTTCAGCAGCCCAGGGTCAATGCCCGCGAGATTGTCTATTGGGAGCCCATTCAGCTGGCGCAGCGGCTGCGGGGGCAGGCCCATTTGACGCTTTTTGAAAGCACCATGCGGCAGGAGAAGCTCGGGCGTTATTCTTTTCTGGCGTGCAATCCATTGTCAACGCTCAGTGTCGAGGATGGCCAGGTTTTGCTGGATGGCGTTCCACAAGCAGAGCCCGCGCTTAAAGCTCTTGACCGCATTCTGGAAGCCAATCGGCGGCCAATGATGGCGGGACTGCCGCCGTTTCAGGGGGGGCTTGCGGGCTATATCAGCTATGATTTTGGCCGCGGCCTCGAGCCCAACTCGCGGATTCCACAATTTCCGCGCCTGTGCCCTGACCTCATGCTGCATGTCTATGACGTGGGCATTGCCTTTGACCACCTGCAGGAGCGCGCGTGGATCATCTCAACCACCGATGAAGCCCGCGCCGATGAGCTTGAGGAGCTGCTCAAACACAGGGTTCAGAATTTGGGTCCATCGGTGATTGAAGACTGGAACTCGAATTTCACGCGCGCGGGCTACGAGGCAGCGGTTGCCCGTGTCGTTGAATATATTCTGGCCGGTGATATTTTTCAGGCCAACATATCCCAGTGCTTCAGCGCGGGCATCCCCGCTGGTTTCGATGCGCTGGCTTTCTACAGACGCTTGCGGGCGCTGAACCCGGCGACATTCTCCGCCTTTCTGGACTATGGCGATGTGCAGATCGCCTCAAGCTCGCCGGAGCGGCTGCTAAGCTTTGACGGCAAGACGGTGGAGGCACGGCCCATCAAGGGTACCAGGCGGCGCGATGCTGATCCGGCGCGGGACGCGGCCCTGGTTGCGGAACTGGTTTCCAGCCGCAAGGACCGGGCCGAGAATGTGATGATCGTGGACCTGCTGCGGAATGACTTGAGCCGGGTTTGCTCGGGCGTGCGGGTGCCGGTTTTATGCGGCCTTGAGAGCTATGCGTCGGTGCATCATCTCACGTCTGTTGTTACAGGGGAACTGAAGCCTGGCAAGTCCGCTGGTGATTTGATCTCGGCACTTTTCCCTGGCGGCTCCATCACGGGGGCGCCAAAAATTCGCGCCATGGAAATTATCGCTGAAATTGAGCGGGCGCCACGCGGCATTTATTGCGGCTCAATCGGATATTTCGGGTTCAATGGCCAGGTCGATTTGAACATCGCCATCCGCACCGCCATGTTCAGCCAAGGTGCCGCAAGGTTTCAGGGCGGTGGCGGGATCACGGCGCGCTCGGAACCCGCGGAGGAATATGATGAAACGCTCACCAAGATCAACCGCATCATGGAGGCTTTTGCGCCATGATCCTGATTGTCGATAACTATGACAGCTTTGTTTACAATATCGCCCGCTATTTCGAGGAGCTGGGCCAGCAGGTTGCGGTGAAGCGCAATGACGAGGTTGGCGAGATCGCGCCTGACGTGAAAGCAATCGTGATTTCGCCTGGACCATGCACGCCGAGGGAAGCCGGCGCTTCGCCCGGCATCGTCGCCGAATATTCCGGCAGGTTGCCAATTCTTGGCGTGTGCCTCGGGCATCAATGCATCGGGGAAGTTTTTGGCGGCAGGGTGGTGCGCGCCCGGCGGCCCATGCATGGCGATGCTTCCGAAATCATTCACGATGGCAAAGGTATTTTCAAGGGGCTGCCCAATCGACTGAATGCCGGGCGCTATCATTCGTTGATCGTGGAAACCGGGGATGAAAATCCGGAACTGGACATTACCGCGCGCAGCGATGACGGCGAGATCATGGGGCTGCAGCATCGCAAGCATCCGACCTATGGCGTGCAGTTTCACCCGGAATCCATTCTTACCGAACATGGCTATGGCATGCTCAGGAATTTCCTTGAGGTGGTGAATTGAGCGTGGTGTGGTTCAACGGGAAATTCGCCGACGCCACAATTCCGCTCGACGCCCGCGACCGGGGATTTCTGCTCGGGGATGGCTTGTTTGAAACCATCGCGGTGCACGAACGCAAGCCAATCTGGCTGAATGCGCATCTGGCGCGCATGGCAAGCGCAGCCGTAGAACTTGGCATAATCTTTGATGTTGAGATCATTCGCGCTGGCGTTGCGGCAGCGCTAGAAAACAGCCATAGCGGTTTTGAGGTGCTGCGCATTACGCTCAGCCGTGGCGGCACGGCGCGTGGTCTTGGCAGTGCATGCATTTCACCGAACCTGCTTGTCACGCTTGATGAATTCAACACGAATGGATTGCCGCAAGCGCTGAACCTCAAAGTTTCGACGATCCGACGCAACGAAACTTCACCCTCATCGCGGCTGAAAACGCTTTCATATATTGATGGGATAGCGGCAGCCCGCGAAGTTTCGGGGAGCGCTGACGACGCCTTGATGCTCAATACGTCCGGTCATGTGGCTTCGGCGACTGTTGCCAATATTTTCATGGTATGCGGAAATGAGTTGATCACGCCGGCACTTGACCAGGGAATTTTACCTGGCATTACACGGCGGGCGCTGCTTGACATTGCCCACAAGGTTTCGCTGGCGCCAGTTGAACGTATTGTCGGGCTGGAGGAAATACTGGGCGCGGATGCTGTTTTTGCATGCAGCAGCCTGCGCTTTGTGAGGCCGGTGGCAAAATTGAACGACAAGCCACTGGGCGCAAGACCCGTTGATGATTTAATGAAAGGACTGCGTGATGAAATTTTTTGTTGATACGGCTGATGTGACTGAGATCAAGGAACTCGCGGAGGCGGGGCTGCTGGATGGGGTTACCACCAACCCAACGCTGGTTGCGAAATCGGGCCGCGCCTTCAAGGACGTTATTGCCGAGATATGCCGGATCGTGGAGGGTCCGGTGAGCGCTGAAGTCACAGCGCTTGATGCGGCGGGCATGGTCAGGGAGGGCCAGGAGCTGCGGAAAATTGCCAAAAATGTAACCGTGAAGGTGCCGCTCACCATCGATGGCCTCAAGGCCTGCAAGACGCTGACCGGGGATGGGGCCATGGTTAATGTCACGCTTTGCTTCAGCGCCAACCAGGCCCTGCTGGCGGCAAAGGCGGGGGCCACATTCATTTCACCTTTCGTTGGCCGCCTTGATGATATTCACATGGAGGGCATGGAACTCATTTCTGAAATTCGCCAGATCTATGATAATTATGGCTTTGACACGGAGATTCTGGTGGCGTCGGTTCGCAGCGCCAACCATGTAAAACAGGCGGCGCTTATTGGGGCTGATGTGGTGACAGCGCCACCTGCGGTTCTCAAGGCCCTGGCCAAGCATCCGCTCACTGACAAGGGCATTGAGATGTTCATGGCTGACTGGAAGAAAACCGGGCAGACCATATTGTGATTCTTGAACATGCAATCCTGGATGTTAACCCGGCGGAGACCGCCGAATACGAGGCAGTGTTAATGAAGGCATTGCCGCTGATCGCGGCAACGCCGGGATTTGTTAAGCTTGAAGTGAGGCCTTGCGTGGAACGGCGGGGACGCTATCTCCTGCTGGTTGAATGGCGCGCGCTTGCGGATCATACGGCAGGTTTCCGGCAATCGGATCGTTACCAGCAATGGCGGACTTTGCTGCACCGCTTTTACACTCCGTTTCCCCTGGTGGAACATTTTGGCGAGCCTGTTGCCGCCTGTTAGAAGTTTTCAACAT
>JANMHO010000234.1:0-4543 GCA_031375195.1 Rhodobiaceae bacterium | reverse complement strand
GGAACGGTGATGCTGACCGCCGGAGACGAGTTTGGCCGCACCCAAAACGGCAACAACAACGCCTATGCGCAGGACAACGCCACGACTTGGCTGGATTGGGCCACAGCCGATAAAATACTTGTCGATTTTGTCGCGGAGCTTGCCGCCCTGCGCAGGGAAAACAAGATTATTCAAGACGACGGTTTTCTTGACGGCGGCTCCGATGCGATTTGGCTGGGCGATGGCGGAAGGCCGTTGGACTGGTCCAAGCCCGCCATCCGCATTTTGGGACTTGTTCTCGAAAGCGGGGAAAACCGTATCGCCATCTGGATCAATGGCCAGCTTACAGCCGTCAACCCGAAATTGGAGCCCCGCAAGGGTTACAAGTGGGTTCAACGCATTTGCTCATCTGCCGGGAATAGCCCGCGCCACCAGGCGGTTTCCCTTTACATTGAGCAGCCTGACGAAGAGGCATAGGTCCGAAATGTCGCACATACGCACTGCGCCACAACTGCTGCGATGCAACGCATCGGCAGTGACAATTGTGCGAGTCAAATCAAGCAGTCCAACAACCTTGAGAGCCGCCTCGATCTCATTGTTTCCAGCGCTGGCGACAGCCGCGAGGCACAGCCGGGCCTCAACCGCAAAGGCAGAAACAGTCAGCGGTGGAGAGGCCTTGCACCCGCGCTCATAGGCACGGCGCAGCGCTTTGTCATAGACAGCCGCCACACAAGTCGTCGGGTGACGCCCCAGTTTGGCCAGGACTTTGCCAAAGCCATCGGCAAAGCGGGCAAAAGCCTGCATGAAGGCGGCAGGCTCAAGCAAGCGCAAAAGTCTGGAGAACCTATCATGGCTGGGCGCATGTGCATGCCTGATCAACCGCGATAGCAAAGGCTTGCGGGCCTCGGCAAACAAGGCAAATTCTGTCGAGGAGCTTTTTCCACACACGCTCGCGACAATCATGATCAACACAAGAACAGACAACCGACGGCTGGCATTGCCAGCTCCCGGGTCGTCCAGACCGCCAAACAAAACATCAAAATAAGCCATCGCAGTTCTCCTTCAAACTGCTGGCCTACTGAATCCTTCCAGTCCTGATCCGCAACCCTCTAAAAGTCATATGCGATAGCCCTGCCATCAGGCCCAGGCCAATCGCAAAGCCTACGGTAAGCAAAGGCATCAAATCCATTGCCATCAATGCCCAACTGGGTGGGCTGCGCAAACCCTAAATGCGGTAGGCCATTTTAGCATTTATTTGGGGCTGCAAGGCAACATAAGTCACGTAAATCAGTTTTGATTGCATTGACCTGAATTCGAGTTAACCTGTTTAAGTACTGAAAGGCCCTGAGCCAGAGTCAAAAAGTGCGCAACATTATAAAATCAAAAGCCCTGAAAACTGGAAAAAAGGCAAAGCTGCCGGACAAGCGATCCGGTCCGCGCGACGAGGCAATTCACCTTGAATTGTCCCAGGCCATTGTTGACCACCGCATTCCTCCCGGAACGGCTCTTCAGGAGGACGCGCTGTCGGTGGCATTCGGCGTGAGCCGCACGGTTATCCGTAAAGTCCTGCAAAAACTTTCGCATGAGAGATTGGTCGATATTGCACCCAACAAGGGTGCCAAGGTTGCACGGCCGTCAGCTCAGGAGGCAAGGGAGGTCTTTGATGCGCGGCGCCTGGTCGAGAAAATCCTTGTGGAGCGTGTCGTGAGCCTCGCCCATGATGCAGACATTGACGAGCTTGGCCGGCTGGTGGTTGCCGAAAAATCCGCATTTGATGCTGACGACAAGACCCAGAGGCTCAGTCTTTCTGGCGATTTTCATCGTCAGCTGGCCAAGCTTGCTGACAATAGCGTCCTGGAGGATTTTCTCAATGAACTCATTTCGCGAACCTCTCTTATCATCGCCCTGTATGAATCCCCGGGTGCAGTTCCTTGCTCCCATGGCGAGCACTTGGAAATTGTTGGCGCCTTGAAACGCCGGGATGCCAAAAAAGCGGCCCAATTCATGGACCACCATCTCCAGCATATCGAAGCACAGATTGAACTTTCAGAAACCTACGCACACGTCGATTTCAAGACCATGTTCGACAAAATTGGTTAGCGCAATTTCTGCTTGAGTCTGGATTGCGGCGGCCGGGTGAGTGGGGCGTAGCTTTCCAGTTTCCCCACGTAGGGTTTATGGATTGGATAGGCCAGGTCACCACGTTTGCTCGTCCTGAGGCCAAGGCCCACCAGCGCCTCGGCAAACTTTACCGCAGCGCCAACCCCGTCAATCACCGGAACCTGCAACTTGTCTTCGAGGAAACGGCCAAGGTCAGCCATGCCAGCGCAACCCAGCACAATGGCGCCCGACTTGTCTTCAGTGATCGCCCTTTCGCATTCCGCCAGAATGATGACGCGGGCATTTGACTTAGGGTTTTCAAGCTCCAGAACCGGCAGGTCAGTGGCGCGCACACCGCGGCAATGATGTTCCATGCCGTAGTTGCGCACCAGATGTTCGGCAATGATCCGGGTCCGCTCAAGTGTGGTGACAATTGAAAAGCCAGTGGCAATAAAACTTGCCGCATGCATGGCGGCCTCCGCGATGCCGAGGACGGGGCCAGTCGCAATTTCGCGCGCTGCCAGAAGGCCTGGATCACCGAAGCAGGCGATAATATAAGCGTCCGTATCTTCCGCCTCGCCTTTGCGGATTTCGTCGGCCAGGCCCACAATGCTCATGGCTTCGTCGTAGTGCCCCTCAATTGACACAGCTCCCGACAGTGAAGTTGCAGCAACAATCTCAGTGCTCTGCGCTGCGACTGAACGTGCAGCCGCTGCAATCGTTTCAGTCATTGAAACTGTGGTGTTGGGATTGATGATGCGAATGCGCATGGAAACCTCAGATGGTCATTTTTATAACAAAACAGTGCCCAGAATACGGCGTCAGCCCAATATTGAGGCAATTGTATACATCGTTGTATTTTTTTATTGCATCGGAAGGAGTATTGAGCAACATTAATTTTAGAGCGGGGAAAAAGAACAAGCTTGACCACTGAACAAGCCGTGCCGCTTCTGATTTTCACGATTAGGAACAACCGTCTAACCAGGGAGACTTTCCATGAATATCATTTCAAAAGTATCGCGTCGCGTCATGCTTGGCATGATGAGCGCTGCAATGCTCGCAGCCGCCCCATTTCCAGCTGAAGCAGCCAACAAGGAACTCAAGATCGGCTTTGTGGGCGTAACAAGCGGCCCGGCTGCCGCCTGGGGCACCTCAAACGTGCGCTCCATGCAAACCCTTGCCGCATGGTACAATGAAACCGGTGGCGTCAAGATTGGCGACACGACCTATGATCTCAACATCGTGACCTTTGATGACCAGAAGGATCCAAAGCGCGCAATTGCAGGCATGGAAAAGATGGCACAGGAAGGCATCCACTATGTAGTGGGCCCAAATGTTGATGACGGTGCTGCAGCCGTTCGCCCGGTCGCTGAAGCAAAAGGCATCATCTATTTTCCCTATGCGTTCCCGAAAGAACTCTACATGGCTCCTGCTTCCAATGCCGTTCTCGGCATGATTGCCAACTATCAATCGGGCCCCGCAATCTATAAATATCTCATGGAGAACAAGGGCGTGAAGAAGGTGGCATTTGTTGCGGCCAATGAATCAGATCCTCTGAGCCAGCGTGATGGTGGTGTGGCAGCAGCCAAAGCCCTGGGGCTTGAAGTTGTCGCGCAAAACGACACCTACCAGAATGACACGCGTGATTTTTCGCCAGTCCTGACACCCATTGTTGCGCTCAAGCCCGACTTGCTCGTGCTGTCGGGTGTTGCTCCGGCAAATGCGCCGCTGCTCATCCGCGCTGCCCGCGAGCTCGGCTATGAAGGCTTGATTTCAACTGAAACCGCGCAAGACGCCAAAGTGCTTGAAGAAGGCGCAGGCGAACTGGCGAACGGCTTCATCTCAGTGGGTGGCGCATCGACACCAGAAATCGCGTCTGACCGCATGAAAGAGTTCGTTGATCGCTATACCAAGATGTTTGGCGAATACAACGACGAGTCAAACACCAAAGTCTATGCGCTCGACTACATTCTTGAAACACTCAAAACCAATCCCGCGGCAATCGACAATGTTGAGGAATTCAAGAAAGCCATGGACAGTTTCTCGGCTCCAAACCCCTACCTCAAGGGTGACGCAAAGTTGACTTATGTGGGCAACGCTTCGTTTGGCCAAAAACGCCAGGTTTCGGTTCCAATGGTTGTGAATGAATACAAGGACGGCAAGTTCGAAACCTTGTTTGTCGGTACTGTCGACTAATTCAGGAGTTTGTCTTACACATGCGAGGACTCGGGTTGAACTCGAGTCCTCTGGTTATTGCGGGCGTCCATGGAACAAGTCGTCGCTAACGGACTATATCTCGGTGCCCAATATGCTCTGATTGCGCTGGGGCTGACACTCATATTCGCCCTCATGAATGTGCTGAACTTTGCCCATGGGCAGATGTATGTGCTCGGCGGATTTATCACGTACACCATTTATGGCCAACTCGGACTTCCCTTTGTGGTGGCCTTGCTGGCATCGGGAG
>JANMHO010000216.1:0-7606 GCA_031375195.1 Rhodobiaceae bacterium | reverse complement strand
AACTCATGCTGGAAGATGGCTCGTTCAGGAGGGGCGCATGAGCCGGCCCGGCAGCAGAAATGAACTGAGTGGCCGCAATCTCAAGGTGAAAGTCAAGACCGGCAAGGGGCGCACGGTGTCGCAAAAGATCTGGCTGGAGCGCCAGTTGAACGACCCCTATGTGATTGAAGCCAGGAAACTGGGTTACCGCTCCCGCTCGGCTTTCAAACTTATCGAGATTGATGACAAGTATAGGTTTTTGAAACCGGGAATGATTGTGGTTGATCTGGGCGCCGCGCCTGGGGGCTGGTGCCAGGTTGCGTCCAAGCGCGTGAAGGCGGGCGAGGGGCGGGGGCGGGTTATCGCCATCGACATGCATGGCATGGACCCCATTCCGGCAGTGACCATTTTCAAGAAGGATTTCCTCGATGAAGATGCGCCAAAGCTTTTGATGGAGGCAATCGGTGGGCGGAAAGTTGATGTGGTTCTGTCTGACATGGCAGCCCATGCAACGGGGCACCGGCAGACCGATCATCTGTTGATCATGTCACTGGCTGAAGCCGGGTTGGATTTCGCTTGCCAGGTTCTGGAACAGGGCGGCGTCTATCTCGCCAAGGTTCTGCGCGGCGGCAGCGAAGGCGAAATGCTGAAGCGCATGAAGAAGAATTTTTCCAGCGTGCGGCATTTGAAGCCGATGTCGAGCCGCGATGATTCAGCCGAGCTGTTCGTTCTGGCGACGGGGTTTCGGGGGTAGATAAAATGGCCCGGCAAGAGGGTGCAATAAATGTTAGGTTCTCTTTACCGGAGGAAATTGGATCATGGATAACGTTAAACTCGAAGGTGACTATCGCGTGCGCGGGAAAGACGTAATTGGCTGGATATGGGAGGGCAATAAGCCCACCAAGTTTTGCGTTTCGTTGGAAGCTCTCTTGGACGCAAGTCCATCCTTGTCGAACCGCAACTCAATGCAAATGTTTCAGGCACGCAGGGGATTGTTTGAGTCCATTGCGTTAGCAAAGTATCGCAGAGGTGCGTTCCAGGGTGATATCGTACATATTTTTTGGGAAGACCTTGATAAACTTGTTTATTGGGAAAAAGGTATGATTAGCGGATGACGAGGCCCGGTTCGGGCTTCGGCAGGCTCATGGGGTCTAGTCTTTGACGAGCTTATCGAGATGGCGGTGGCGCGGGTCCATTTCGGTTTGAGCCACCGCTTCGACGATAGCCACGGGGAGTTCGCCGGCGGAGAAAACTTCCCGGTCCCGGCGCTTGAGCCGCTGATATTCCTCAGCCGAGATCATCACCGTGCGGTCACGCCCGTTACGGGTGACGACCACGGGCTGGGTGAGGGCGGAGTCCTGAAAGCGTCCGACTTCCTTGCTGAATTCTGTCGAAGTTACGCGGATCATAGTCATTATTCCTAAATTACGGATATTCCGTATTATAACTAAAATCTTTAATGCATCAATAACATTGTTTTTGCATTGCTCGGCGTGTCTTGGTGGCCCTGCCCGTGTTAAGGGCAATCGCCATGGCGCAGGCTGGCAGACGCCATGTGAAGCCCATGGCGAGCCGCAGTGACCCGGCGGAACTGTTCGTGCTGGCGATGGGGTTTCGCGGATAGGCCCCCTCTCATGTGAGAGGTTTCAGGTCTTCGAGCACTGTGGGCAGGTATTCCGCGACCGTCGGGTGAATGTGCATGGTGCGCTGGATGACTGTGTACGAGGCTCCTGCCGCCATCACGTCAAGAATTGCATGGACGACTTCGTCGCCACCGATCCCGAGGATGGCGGCGCCGAGAATGCGCTTGCTTGCCGCGTCAACTGTTACTTTCATAAACCCTTTGGTTTCGCCGCGCTCGCGGGCTCTGCCGACAGACTTCATCTGACGGGTCGCAACCAGCGCCTTGATGCCCTTGGCCTTGATCTCGCGGTCGGTCAGGCCCACGCGGCCCAGGGGCGGGTCGATGAACAGGCCGTAGCAGGGGATGCGGTCGGATATGCGGCGCGGATCGTTATCGAACATGTTGGCCGCGACGATCTCAAAATCGTTGTAGGATGTGTGGGTAAAAGCGCCACGGCCGTTGGCATCGCCGATGGCCCAGATGCCCTCGACGCTGGTGCGGCATTGATCATCGACGGTGATGTAACCTTTTGCATCAGTTGCGACACCGGCCCTGTCAAGACCGAGATCGTCGGTGTTTGGACGGCGGCCCACAGCGAGCAGCAAGTGGCTGCCTTTGAGCCGTGGCGAACCCGCGGTGCAATCCACGTTCATCTGGATCTCCCCGCCGCTGCTGGCAAGGCTGAGGCATTTGGCGTTGAGGCGCACCTCGATGCCTTCAGCCTCCAGAATTTCCTTCACGGCACCGGACACGTCGATGTCCTCGCGTCCAATCAGCCGGTCGCCCATTTCGATGATGGTGACCTGCGCTCCGAAACGGCGGTAGGCCTGGGCGAATTCAAGACCGATATAGCTGCCGCCGACAATCAGCAGGTGTTCGGGCAGGGCATCGGCTTCCATGAGCGTGCTGTTGGTAAAATAAGGCACGGTTTCCAAACCCGACATATCGGGAATGAAGGCGCGGCCTCCCGTGTTGATGATGATCTTGCCGGCCTCAAGGAGATCGCTGTTGACGCGGATGCTGTGCGGTCCCTCGAAGCGGGCGTGACCGCGATAAACCTTGGCATTCTTCAAGCCGTCCATCCAGCCCACCACGCCATCCCGCGACTTCGCCACAATCTCGTCCTTGCGGGCCTTGACGCGCCGCATGTCGACCTTTACGAGTCCCACATGGACGCCGTATTCGGCGGCGCGGCGCGCCATGTGGGCGACATAGGCGCTCGCCACCAGGGTCTTGGTCGGTATGCAGCCGGTGTTGACGCAGGTGCCGCCGAATTTTCCCCGTTCGATGACCGCGACCCGCATGCCTTCGCGCGCCATGCGCTCGGCGAGCGACGGACCCGATTGCCCGGTCCCAATGACGATTGCATCGAATTTCTCGGTCATGGAAACCTCCTCGCGCGGGCAATTTTGCGCCCAGTTACGTGGTTTGTCTGCGATGCTAATCCAAGACCCGCAGCTGCGCCAGTAACGATATAAAGGCAATGGCCAGCCGGGACGACTTGGCGGAACTGTTCGTATTGGCAATGGATTTCCGAGGTCAGATTCACCGCTTGCTACGCCGGTCCGGTCAGTGTTAGAAGCCGCTGCCAACTCAACGAATCCTGAAATACCAGAAAGGTTGGCCGATGGCCCGACGCCAGATCCCGGAATATTTGACTTTCGACGATGTGCTGATGAAGCCCGGCGCCTCCGCGGTTTTGCCGGCGGACGTTTCACTCATCACGCGGATTACACGCGATATTGAGCTTTCGATCCCAATCATTTCCGCGGCCATGGACACCGTGACTGAATCGAAGCTGGCGATTGCCATGGCGCAGGCCGGCGGGCTTGGTGTCATTCACAAAAATCTTGAACCCGATGCGCAGGCCGAGCATGTGCGCCAGGTGAAGCGCTTTGAATCGGGCATGGTGGTCAATCCCATCACCATCAGGCCGGACGCCACACTCGCCGAGGTGATGCAGCTTAAAGAGCGCCACAAGATTTCGGGGATTCCGGTGGTTGAGGAAAACGGCAAGCTGGCGGGCATCATCACCAACCGGGATGTGCGCTTTGCCACCGACCTGAACACAAAAGTAGCCGACCTGATGACGCGGCAGCTGATTACCGTGAAGGCTGGCGTTGACCGGACTGAAGCAAAGCGGCTCCTGCACAAGCACCGGATTGAGAAGCTTATTGTTGTGAATGATGACTATGAGTGCGTTGGCCTGATCACGGTCAACGACATGGAAAAGGCCGCCGACCATCCGCTTGCCGCCAAGGACGAGCATGAGCGGCTGCGTGTTGCGGCGGCAACCGGAACCGGCGACAAAGGATTCTTGCGGGCCGAGATGCTGATCGACGCCGGTGTCGATATCATCGTTGTGGATACGGCCCATGGGCATTCCATCCACGTGATCAATCAGGTCGCCCGCATCAAGAAGTTCTCCAACAAGGTTCAGATCATCGCGGGCAATGTGGCAACGGGTGAGGCGGTGAAGGCTTTGGTTGGAGCAGGTGCCGACGCCGTCAAGATTGGCATTGGTCCCGGCTCCATTTGCACTACGCGCGTCGTGGCGGGCGTGGGTGTGCCGCAGTTTTCAGCCATCATGGAATGCGCTGACGAGGCCATCAAGTCTGATGTGCCAATCATCGCCGATGGGGGCATCAAGCAATCGGGCGACTTGGCCAAGGCCTTGGCCGCAGGCGCTGGCGTTGCCATGATTGGCTCGCTGCTGGCAGGCACGGATGAAAGCCCCGGCGATTCCTATTTGTTCAATGGCCGCTCGTTCAAATCCTATCGCGGCATGGGCTCTGTCGGGGCCATGGCCAGGGGTTCGGCTGACCGTTATTTCCAGCAGGAAGTGAAAGACAGTTTGAAACTGGTGCCCGAGGGCGTCGAAGGCCAGGTGCCCTACAAGGGGCCGGTGGCGGCTGTTCTGCACCAGCTGACCGGGGGGCTTCGCGCCGCCATGGGCTATGTGGGGGCGGGCACTTTGGCGGAGCTTCGTGAACGCGCCGAGTTCATTCGCATCACCAGCGCGGGCATGCGCGAAAGCCATGTGCATGACGTGATGATCACGCGGGAAGCGCCGAACTACCAGGGCCGTGGATAGGATGACGCAAACCCAACTGCTGCTGCTGCCAGCCTTTGTTCATGTTGCATTGATTCTGTATGTTCTCTGCCGCACTGGCAGCGGCCGTGTGGCTGCCGTGCGCAAGGGGCTGGTGAAGCGCACTGAAATTGACACGAACAAAACGGCTTACCCTGAAGCCGTTCGAAATTTTGCGAATAACTATCAACACCAGTTTGAGCTTCCGGTGCTGTTTTACGCCGTTTTGCCTTTGGTGCTGGTGACGGGCCTTTCGGATGTTGTTTTGGTTTTGATCTCGTGGGCCTTCGTTGCCTCGCGTGTTGTCCACAGCTATGTTCAAACCGGGCGAAATGTGATTGTGCTGCGCTTCAAAGTGTTTTTGGCGGGAATGATTTGTTTGGCTGCCATGTGGACATGGTTTGGCCTTCGCCTTTTTGTGATTGGATAATTTATGCGCATGGCTGGCCGCGTTGCCGCGGCAATTGAAATCCTCACCGATGTTTTCACCCTGCATCGCCCGGCGTCCGAGGCCCTGAAGGATTGGGGCAAGTATCATCGCTTCGCGGGTTCCACGGATCGCCACGCGATTGGAACGCTGGTCTATGACGTGCTGCGCAGGCGCAACACGGCGGCGGCGCGCATGGGCGACGGCAGGCCCCGGGCGCTGGCGCTGGGTGTGTTGCGCGATGTGTGGAATATCCCCGCCGAAGAGATCGAAAATCTGTGTACGGAGCAGTATGGCCCGGGTGTCCTGAGCGCCGCCGAGAAAACCGCGTTGGCGCGCGAGATGCGCGATGACCTTCCGGCCCACATCAGGGGTGACTTTCCGGAATGGCTCATGCCGTCGCTCACCAAGGTTTTTGGCGCGCGCGCAGCTGAAGAAGGGGCGGCGCTTTCGCAGCGCGCTCCCATAGACATGCGGGTGAACACGCTGAAGTGCGACCGCGCCAAACTGCTTGAGACATTTGCCAAGCATGGGGCGGAAGCCGGGCCTTTGTCGCCGCTTTGCGTGCGGGTGAAACCATCTGACGCAAGCACGCGCAACATCAATGTTGAGGTTGAACCGGTCCATGGCATGGGCTGGTTTGAAATTCAGGACGCGGCATCGCAGGTTGCAGCCCTCATGTCCGGCGTCAAGCCGGGTGAGCGGGTTGCGGATATTTGCGCTGGCGCTGGCGGCAAGGCTTTGGCGCTTGCGGCGATGATGCAGAACAAGGGCCTTGTTGTGGCCTATGACGCGGACCGGCATCGCCTGCGACCAATTTTTGAGCGCATGACGCGGGCGGGTGTCACCAACATCGAGGTAATTGCCGCAGACGAAGCCGAAAAGCTTGACCAGATGGGCGGCTTTGATTGCGTTCTGATTGATGCGCCGTGTTCGGGTTCGGGCTCGTGGCGCAGGAAACCCGACGCCAAATGGCGGCTGGCAGAAATGCAATTGCAGCAACGCATCAAGGACCAGGGGCAAGTTTTGGAGCGGGGCGCGCAACTGGTGAAGGCGGGCGGACGGCTGGTCTATGTCACGTGCTCGGTCTTGCCTGAGGAAAACAATGAACAGATCGCGGCGTTTCTGGACAGGCACAAGAATTTCGAAATCATTCCTTACGCCAAGCAATGGGCATCGGCCATTGGAACGGAAGCGCCGAAATCGGCGGATGGCTCGGACAGCACATTGCTATTGACGCCTGCACAGCATGGGACCGATGGATTTTTCATCGCGGTGATGCGGCGGCTTTGACTAGCCACCGTTCCTCGCTAGAAACTTTGCCATGGCCTTCAGGGTTTCGGCGCTGACGTGGTGTTCGATGCCTTCGGAATCGATGCGGGCGGTTTCGCGGGTGACGCCCAGCGCCAGAAGGAATTTTTCCACAAGGGCATGCCTTCGCCTGCCGTCCTCCGCCATTTTCCAACCGTCGCTGGTGAGAAATATTGCGCGGTAAGGTTCCTGGTTGATCAGGCCGGCGATTTGCAGGCGGCGCATCGTCTTGACCACGGTCGCGTTGGCAACGCCCAAGCGGAGCGCCAAATCCGTGCAGCGCGCTTCGCCCCGCTCATCAATGAGATCGGCGATCATTTCCACATAGTCTTCGGCCAGCTCGGCGGAATGGTCGGCGCGCACCCGCTTGAAGGCAGCTGAGCGCAATTTGGCGGACGCGCCTTTTTTGGTTGCAAATGCCATCCAACAATTCCTTTTCGCAACGCGAGATTAGCCTATTGCAAATAATTTAGCAAATGCTAAACTTTCAACCGGCGATTAAGGAAACACTATGACTGGAACACCACCATCAATCGGCTTCGACCGGCGCAAATTCCTCGGCAGGGTTGCCGCAGCAACTGCCATGCTGCCCGCTGTCGGCGACGCAGCGCTGGCGCAACAGGCTTCCGGGCATGCCGGCCATGACCAGGGCGGCAACCGCCTGGTCGGCGAGGTTGACCATGCAGCCAATGGCTTCGATCCCCACAGAATTCTTTGGGACTTTGACGCCGGCACGGTCTCAACCCGGAGCGATGGGCGAAAATTGCGCGAATGGACAATTACGGCAATTGACCATGAATTTGAAGTGGCGCCGGGCATCAAGTTCGCGGGCTGGTCCTATAATGGGCGCGTCCCCGGCCCGACACTGCGCTGCACCGAAGGTGACATCCTGCGCATCCGCTTCATCAATAGCAGCAGCCACCCCCATTCCATGCATTTTCACAGTGTTCACCCGGCGCGCATGGATGGTGTTTCAGGGCCGAGCCTCGTGGCGCCGGGCGGGGAATTCACCTATGTGCTGGATGCCAAACCTTTTGGCTGCCATCTCTATCACTGCCATGCCATTCCGCTGAAACGCCACATCCACAAGGGTCTTTATGGTGTTTTCATCGTTGACCCGGATCCGGCCCGGCACCCGGAAGCCAGCCTTCAGGCGGAGTCACGGCTTATGGGT
>JANMHO010000375.1:0-4712 GCA_031375195.1 Rhodobiaceae bacterium | reverse complement strand
TTCAGGTCAGCGATGTAGGGGGTGCGCTTGAAAATTTCGGCGACATCAAACAGGTCAAACTTGATGCCGCATTCATGCGCGATGGCCGGCAGATGAAGCGCCGCATTGGTGGAACCACCGGATGCCGCCACAACGGTCGCCGCGTTCTCCAAAGCCTTCAACGTAACGATGTCGCGTGGGCGAATATTGCGCGCGATGAGCTCCATGACTTTCTCACCCGACGTGAAGCAGAAAGTATCGCGAATTTCATAAGGGGCAGGAGCGCCGCAGGAATAGGGCAATGCCAGGCCAATAGCCTCGGCAACCGTTGCCATCGTGTTGGCCGTGAACTGCGCGCCGCAGGAGCCGGCAGATGGGCAGGCGACCTGCTCAAGGGTGTGCAGGTCCTCGTCAGTCATGTCGCCAACGGAATGCTTGCCGACCGCCTCAAACACGTCCTGCACGGTCACAGGACGGCCCTTGAACGTGCCGGGAAGAATTGATCCCCCATAGATGAACACCGAAGGCACATTGAGCCGCACCATGGCCATCATCATGCCGGGCAGCGACTTGTCACAGCCCGCGAGCCCCACCAGCGCATCATAGCAGTGGCCGCGCATGGTGAGCTCAACGCTGTCGGCAATGCATTCGCGCGAAACCAGCGAAGCCTTCATGCCCTGATGGCCCATGGCAATGCCGTCGGTAACCGTGATCGTGCAGAACTCCCGTGGCGTGCCGTTGGCTGCGGCCACGCCGCGCTTCACCGATTGAGCCTGCCGCATGAGTGAAATGTTGCAAGGCGCTGCCTCGTTCCAGCAGCTTGCCACGCCCACCAGGGGTTGCCCAATCTGCTGCTCGTTCAACCCCATGGCATAGAGGTAAGACCGGTGTGGCGCCCTTTGTGGCCCAACGGTAACGTGGCGGCTCGGAAGCCGTGTCTTGGAGATTGCTTTGACGTCCATGATGTTTCCCTGTGTCTGCATCGTTGTTTTTATCGTTACGACCGCACAGCTCTTACGCTCTCTCTAGTATTGATTCCACAGACCTCTGGTTTCTGTGAATTGCGACGGTAGGAGCCAATTTGGGCAGATGAATGGTTCATAATGGTGCGGAATTGCGGCGGACACACAAATTGTGGGCCTGTGCCATTTCGGCAACAGGTGTTGCGATATTGCCAAGCATACTCTGAAATATCGGCTATTTCCCAAATCAAACCGCCATGGCAAATTGACAGTCATGACAGATTCTCGAATTGCCCCGGGTGAGGCAATCCAAATTCAATACGTGCCAAGACCCGGGCTCGGAGTCCTTTCCATTGTCAATTTCCTGCTCACCATCCTGACTCTTGGCATCTACCGGTTTTGGGCAAAAACCAATGTCCGAAAGCATATTTGGAGCTGCGTCCACTTCAACGGCCAATCCCTGGAATACACCGGCCGCGGGATAGAACTATTCCTTGGATTTCTCATCGTTCTCGGCCTGTTCATTCTGCCTTTCATTTTGCTGGTGTTTTATATCAGCCTCGCCTATGGCCCGGAGCATCCCGCCATAATCGCCCTTCAAGTTCTTTTGTATCTCATCATAGCCGTGCTTTGGGGCGCGGCGCTGTACCGAGCCAGGCGTTATCAGCTTTCACGCACCCTATGGCGCGGCATTCGTGGAACGCTGGTGGGGTCATCCCTCATTTACAGCCTGACTTATTTTGGCTCGCTTTTGGCCAGCGGCATGTCGCTCGGCTGGTCCAACCCGGTCTTGAATACCGTCCTGCAGGAACAGATCATTGGCGATATGCGATTTGGCAGCCTGCCATTCAAATTCCGCGGACGCGCCGGGCCTTTGTATCCAACCTACGCGCTGTGCTGGTTTTTGACGCTCGTCGCAATCGTCGCGGCAATTGGCATCATCGGTTACGAACTGGCGGTTCTGAGCGGGCCAGAGCTTTCACTGGCATTCGAAGAAGTATTCAAGGACAATCCCCAGCCAACGCCTGATCAAGCCTGGACAGTTGGCACCACGATAACGGTGGTCTTCCTGACCTATTTGGCAGTATTTCTGGTCATTCCCATGCTCTGGGCAATCTACACCGCCAAGGAGCTTGCCACATTTGCAAGTTATACAACCGCTGGAAACGCGACTTTCAAGCTGAACGCCACGGCTGGCAGTCTCATTTCACTTGTAATTGTAAATATGCTGATCCTCATTTTCACGCTTGGCATTGGCCGACCCTTCATTCAGCAAAGACTGGTGCGATACATGTGTGACAGGCTGCAGGTTATCGGCACCGTCGATGTCGATAGAATTATTCAGTCAAGTGCTGCGCTCAGCAAGACCGGCGAAGGACTGGCCGATGCATTTGATGTCAGTGTCATCTGATGTCGGCTAATGGGACTTATTTCGACGGACAAACCGTCCGGGACCGACCCGTCAGCATAAATCTCGATAGCCAGGGCCTCACTTTTTCAGGTGATGAGCTGACCCCTCAGGCTTGGCGGATGGCTGACCTGTTTGCTGTCGACCCGCCCGTCAAAGGCCACGCCCTGAGACTTGCCCATGACAGTCAACCCGGCGCCCGCCTTGTCGTTCATGATGAGGATTTCATGGCCGAGCTGCTGGCGATTGCGCCCCATCTCAAGGGCGGTTTCAACCCCAAGCGGGCCATGAAATTTTCGCTGTGGATTGGCCTCAGCCTCGCCGCTTTTGCCGGCGTCATGTATTTCACGCTCAATTACGCTCCCCAAAAAATTGCGGTGTTGCTGCCCGAAGAATGGCGCGAGCGGGCCGGCGAGCAAATGGAAAAAGCCTTGGCGCAGGGTGCGAAGTTCTGCACCACGCCCGCAGGCGATGCGGCCCTCTCCGCCATGTTGGCCAGCCTTGCCGAGGGCGATCCGGATATGCCGCCAGTGCAAGTTCGGGTTTATGATATCGGGCTTATGAACGCCTTCACGTTGCCCGGCGGCCACATTGTGCTCACCCGCGGGCTCATCAATGAGACGTCCGGACAGGATGAAGTCGCCGGCGTTCTCGCCCATGAAATTGGCCATGCCGCCCACCGGCACCCGGAAGCCCAATTGGTGCGGATCATGGGCGTTGAAATCCTGCTCAGCATTGCAACGGGAACATCCGGCGGCGGCAATACGGGCTCTCTCGCCAGCCTCGCGGCCGTTTTGCGATCAAGCCGCGACGCCGAACGCCAGGCTGACGCCTATGCGGTCGACATGATGGTGGCAGCCAAAATCGACCCAACGGGATTGAAACGCTTCTTCGAAAAAGTTTTGAAAGAAGAGGGCAAGCCCGTGAACAAGACGCTTTCCAGGCTGGGCAGCGTATTTTCGACCCATCCCGGCACTGCGGAACGCATCGGCCTTATCAAGCCGCCGCCGGCCAGTATCCCGTTGAAACCAGCGATCAGCGACAGCCAGTGGACCGATCTGCGAAAAATCTGCGGTTGATAGTCATTTTGCTGACTTCGGCTTTTTCCTGGCTTCCGGCACGACAACCCACGGCCGGTTTCCGCTCGTAGCCTTCGCGGTCGAAACTTTCACTCCCGCGTCATTCAATATGATTGCGTGCGCGCCATGGCGCCAAACGTCAAAGCGGTCAATCCGAACTTTTACCGGCTTGCAGGCACCGCGAAGCGGATAGGCAGCAACAATGATATCCAAGCCGTCGCACAACGGCTCCGGCCCCTCCATTTCAAAGAAATAGGCAACTTTCTTGCCCTTGATTTCGGCAACACAGGAGCGCCCTTCACAAATCCAGCCGGGCCGCGCCGCCGCTTGTTTAAATGCGGATTCCTCACCATTGGCCTGAAGCCATTTTTCTGCCGCGAAGCGACCTCTGCGGGCATTGGCAAACACCAACTCCCGATCAGCATTCAAGTATGCGACATTAGCCGCTGTCCGTTCAATCAAGATATCCGGCATAGAGTTGAATTGCGCGAAGGCAACCGCTGCCACAGCAAATAAAGCGCCAGTGTATTTGGCATGACCCCGCACCAGGCATAGCATCGTTGCGCCAATCGCCAAGGCGATGGCACTGCCAATTGGCAATTGCGGAACAACGCGCTGCGCACCCGGCAAGCCCGCGACATAGTCAGAAATCGCCAAAACCAACTCCAGGCCCTGCCCCAACACAGCCAGCGGCCACGCCTCCAGCCCAAACGGCATCAGAACAACACTCAGCAGCGCGAAGGGCATGACAGCCAGGCTCATGACCGGAATTGCCAGCCCGTTGGCGATCACACCGTAAGGTGCAAGCCTGCCGAAATGATAGGCCGCTGGAATGGAGGAAAAGGCCCCAGCCACAACAGTAGTCAGTATCGATGCAAATATGACCTTGAAAGCCCACCGCCCAAAAAACATCCAGCGGCTTTCGATCTTGTACTCCCGCTCCCGCTGGGACCGGTTCCAGTACTCGAAAAAGGCAGCAAGCCCCATCACTGCCATGAACGACATTTGGAAGCTGGCTTGAATGGCGGATTCAGGTTCCAGCAACAAAATCAGGATCGCGGCCAGAGCCAGATTGCGCAGGGAAATGGCGGGTCTGTCCACGATGATGGCCAAAAATACAACCGCCAGCATGATATATGACCGTTGCGTGGCAGCACCGGAACCCGCCAGCAGCATGTAAGCAAATCCGAAGATGAGTGCGGCACCTGCGGCCCATTTCTTGATGGGCCAGCGGAGCGCAATGGCTGGAAACAGGGCCAGCCAGGCCCGCGCAACCCAGAACAC
>JANMHO010000174.1:0-1997 GCA_031375195.1 Rhodobiaceae bacterium | reverse complement strand
GACATCTTTTGCGAGGTCGAGACCTTCGAGGCCGCCCCAGGCTTTGGCCATGCTCACGAGCTTCTTCACATCGAACTTGCCCTTCGCATTGTGGGCCACGACGCCATTTGGCATGCCTTTTTCGCGGATGAAGCTGGTGAGTTCGCGGGTGTCCACGCCAGAAAGCCCGATGATGCCGCGGTTTTTGAGCCATTTGTCGAAATGCTTGGCGGAGCGGTAATTTGCCGGCTCGGTGACGGCGGCTTTGACGATGCAGGCTTTGACCGCGGCAGAAGCCGCGAGGTTGGTGGTTTCCAGGTCATCATCATTGGTGCCGACATTGCCGATGTGCGGAAACGTAAAAGTGACGATCTGGCCCGCATAGGAAGGATCGGTGAGCACTTCCTGATAGCCTGTCATCGCCGTGTTGAAGCACACTTCGCCCACAGCTTCACCTTCGGCGCCAAAGCCCTGGCCTTCAATCACGGTGCCGTCAGCCAGCACGAGGAGGCCGGTAATGCGTGGGCTTTCCCAATCGCTGAAGGCTTTGCGCGGGGGGGCCTTGGCCGGTTTTGGGCTGGTCATCTGGGACTCCTGGGAATTTCGAACTCTATGGGGGAGAGGCGCAGTTCCGTCAAGGTTGCGGGGAGGTGCGACTCCGACTATTGAGCGGGTTTCCACATGAGGATATTTACCATGGGTTTACGCGACCAGATCAATGACGACCTGAAGACTGCCATGAAGGCTGGCGACAAGCGCAAGGTTTCAGCGCTGCGGCTGATGAATGCGGCCATCAAGGATAAGGACATCAACAGCCGCACCGAGGGCCATGATTCCGCGCTGACGGCGGATGCGGGGATCATTGACCTCTTCGCCAAGATGGTGAAGCAGCGGCAGGAAAGTGTTGGCATGTATGAGCAGGGCGGCAGGCCTGAACTGGCGCAAGCGGAGCGCGACGAGATTGCCGTTATCCAATCCTACATGCCGAAGCAGCTGTCCGATGATGAGGCGAAGGCAGCAGTTGCCAACGTGATTGCGGCTGTGGGGGCAGCTTCAGTGAAAGACATGGGCAAAGTGATGGCCGAGCTCAAGGCGAAATACGCAGGCCAGATGGACATGGCAAAGGCCGGGGGAATTGTGAAGGGGTTGCTGGGGTGATCATATAATTTTCTGTTGTGCGGTTTAATTTTGCGTGCAATCTTTCCGCTCGCGAAATGTCTCGCGGGAGGAAATAAAATGCGTAAATTTTCAAGAAGATTTGTCGTTGCCAGCGCACTCGCACTTTCCGTAATAACAGCACCGGCTGCCTATGCCGAGGACCAGATTCTTGCATCAGTCCCGGGCCTTACGTTTCCTTTCTTCGTTCACATGATGAATGCGTTCAAGGCGGAAGCGGCGAAACAGGGCATGGGTGTTATCGAAAGCGATGGCCAGGTTTCATCGCCCAAGCAAACAGCCGACGTTGAAGCTGCCATAACGCAAGGCGTTAAAGGCATTGTCATCAGCCCTAACGAGGTGGATGCCATGGCGCCAGCCCTGCAGCAGGCCGTTGATGCGGGTATTCCCGTGGTAACAGTTGACCGCCGGGTCGAGCAGGTTGCGGGCATTCTGGCCCATGTGGGCGCTGATAACGTCAAGGGTGGCGAAGCCCAGGGCAATCTGATCCTCAGCATGTTCCCTGATGGCGCCACCATCATCAACCTGCAGGGCCAGTCCGGCGCTTCGCCTGCCATTGACCGCAACAAGGGCCTGCACAATGTGCTGGATGGCAAGGACAAGTACAAGATCGGGTTCGAGCAAACCGCCGGGTTTGACCGGGCGAAGGGTCTTTCCGTGACAGAAGCCGCGCTTTCCGGCATGGCAGAGCCACCGAAGGTGATCGTCGCTGCCAATGACGACATGGCGCTCGGCGCCATGGAAGCCGTGAAGTCGCGCGGCCTCAGCGGCATCGCCATCAACTATGGTCTCAAGCGCAACATTTTGCGTTGCCTCACCAGTGCGGGCTGCGATGTCACCGT
>JANMHO010000155.1:0-3031 GCA_031375195.1 Rhodobiaceae bacterium | reverse complement strand
CGAGCCATTCACGTCCATATATCCGCCACGAAGTTCTATGGAAACATTATCGAGATACAATTCCGCTTCCGGACCGATGAACCACGCATGCGTCGACCCCGCATCCGCATACCCCCCGATCGCGCCAAAGAGATAGGCGTTTGGATCGCGCGTGAAGGCGTGCAATGTGCCCGTCACCGTCGTGTCGCTATAGGCATCAACCGCAGCCAGATCGGCCTGAATGCCGAACATGTCGCCAATGGGGAAACTGAAAGCAATGCCGCCACTGAATATTTCATCATTGCCCATGCCATCGAGATCAACCCAGCCGGCGCTGGCCTCCAGCTTGCCGTTTGGCCCTGAAACTGCCGGAAGCCCCGGATCATCCATGGCAATATCCGCAGCGGATGCTACGCCGCCCAATATGCCTATGAGAATTGAGCAGGCAGTTAAAAGCAAAGCGGTTCTGAAACGCAGTGTCATGGCCATAACCTCATGGAATCTCTGTCTCGAATCGTTACACTTTAACTGACAGATCGCTGACAGCCAACATTCCGAACGCGAAAATCCGACTTTTTGGGCTACTGCGGCTTAACTGCAACACCACAAAAAAGGGGCCGTTTCGGCCCCTTTTTCAGCATTTTTCTGTGCCGAAGAGCTAATTATCAAGCTGCAGTCCCGTGATTCCGGCCGCCACATTCAATCCCGTTTGCGCTTGAACGCTCAAAGGTTGCAGGTTGATGCCCTTGTTAAAGCCACCCACCAGCACATTGGCGCCCAATCCGGCGATAACCGTGGCTTCCGCCGAAGCGCCCGCGTAATAGCCTTTCAAGGCGCCACTTCTGGTTTTGCCCGGTGCGAACACAGCCCAAGCCACAACCGATTGATTGGTAACGCCAATATCAACACCAAGCTTGCGGATAGTGCCTGAATAGCGCTCCGCCTCGCCGCCATTTGAAGGCTGATAAACACACTCAATGGCCTTTGAGGAACCGATGATATAACCGATGCCGCCTTCAATCCCGCAGGACAGGATGCCGATCTTGATGCCCGAAGCAGCCTGTGATGCCGTGCTGAAAACCGCCAGCGCAAAAAGCGAGAGCCCAATAAGCTTGTTCATGTCTTTTACCCTTTTCAAAATTACACCCCGTTTTCCCGATGTAATGTGTTCGCAATTTGGCGTGAAGGCAACTCTTCCCTTGCAGAAGCGCGGCAAAACAACCACTTTCGCCAAAACGATTCGAGTATCTGATGGATTTCACCCCGGCCTACGCCCTGGCAGTCGCGCAAATCGTCTGGATTGACTTGCTGTTGTCCGGTGATAACGCAGTGGTCATCGCCTTGGCCTGTCGCGCCTTGCCTGACAAGCAACGCCGCATCGGTATCCTGCTGGGGGCCGGCGCCGCCATTGCCTTGCGCATCGCGTTCGCTTTCATCATCACGCAAATTCTGGGCATCCCGTTCCTCACGGCCCTGGGTGGCCTGCTGCTGATGTGGATCGCTGTCAAGCTGGTGAACGGCGACGAAGCCCATGAAAAGGAAATTCCCGCCAATGACAGGCTCTGGAAGGCCGTCGGCACAATTGCCATCGCCGACGCCGTGATGAGCCTCGACAATGTCGTGGCCATTGCGGCAATCGCCCGCGAGGACTATTCGCTGTTCATCTTCGGCCTGGCCCTTTCCATTCCGCTCATTGTGGTAGGCGCATCCATCATCACCAACATCATCACAAGATATCCGATATTTGTCTGGGCCGGCGCTGCCCTGCTGGGATGGATTGCAGGCGAAATGATTGTGAAGGATCCGGGCCTTCATGGCTTGAACATTCCCCAGGGCGACCTCGCCCACTACGGCGCAGCCGTCATCGGGGCCGCGCTCGTCGTGGTCATCGGTTGGTGGCTGAAAAACCGGAAAGCCGAGCAGGCAGCTTAGGTTTTGCCGCCGCTCAGATAGTCGCGCTTGCCGATATCCAACCCGTTATGGCGCAGGATATCGTAAGCCGTTGTGAGATGGAAAAAGAAATTCGGCTTGGCCCAGGTCTCAAGATAGGCGGCGCCCTTCATATTGATTTCGCGCTGGCCAGCCTTGAATGAAATATCCCGCGCCTCCGCGCCAGTGAACTGTTCCCTTGTGATCGACTCCAGATACGCAATGGTCTTGGCGACACGCGCCTGCAATTCCTCAAATGTCTTTTCCACGTCCGGAAAGCTTGGATTGGCCGTGCCAGTCAAGCGGGCGCCCGCCCCTTTGGCCGCATCAGTGGCGATTTGCACCTGGCGGGTCAATGCCAGCATATTTGGATAAAGCCGCTGCGACAGCATCACCTCAGGGTCGATTTTCTTCTCGGCACAGTAATCTTCAGCCTTCTTCAGAATAGCCGCCAGCGACTTCAGGAAATGCACAAACACGGGAACAGAACTATCATACATGATTCAGTTTTTCCTATTTGAGGTTGCCACAAAAGCGTTGAATGCGGACGCAAGCGTCTTCCAGAACGGAAGTTGCGGTCGCATATGAAATCCGGAAGAACGGCGAGCTGCCAAACGCCCCGCCATGCACGGCGGCAACCCCTTCCGCCGCCAGCAGCTCCGTCACAAAGTCCTCATCCGTCTTGATCACGGCCCCCGACGGCGCTGTTTTGCCAATGGCCCCTTTGCACGAAGGATAAACATAAAACGCGCCTTCAGGTGTCGGGCATGAAATACCCCTCGCCTGATTGAGCATGGAAACCACCAGATCGCGCCGCTCCTTGAAAACCTTGTTGTTGGCGGCGATGAAATCCTGCGGGCCGTTCAGCGCTTCAACCGCCGCCCACTGGGCAATTGACGAAGGGTTGGATGTCGATTGCGACTGCAGCTTCGACATGGCCTTGATCAAAACCTCCGGCCCTGCCCCATAGCCGATGCGCCAGCCCGTCATGCAATAGGCCTTCGAAACCCCGTTCATCGTCAGCGTGCGGTCATAAAGCTTTGGCTCCACCTGGGCTGGCGTGAAAAACTTGAAATCATCATAGACCAGATGCTCATACATATCATCCGTCAAAACCCAGACA
>JANMHO010000147.1:0-3197 GCA_031375195.1 Rhodobiaceae bacterium | reverse complement strand
ACGGTTTTTGGCCTGCCCATTCTCACATTGCTGTTCCGGAACTATTTTGCGTCTCTGCCGCCCGAACTCTTCAAGGCCGCGCGCGTCGATGGCGCAGGCTACTGGCGCATATTTTTCCAGGTGATGATGCCCATGTCGGTGCCGATTTTCACGGTTGCCATCATCCTGCAGGTCACCGGCATCTGGAACGACTTCCTCTTCGGGGTGATTTATGCCGGCCCGACAAATTATCCGATGACCGTGCAGCTCAACAACATCGTGAATTCGCTGCAGGGCGTGAAGGAATACAATGTGGACATGGCGGCAACAATTCTCACCGGCCTTGTGCCGCTCACCATCTATTTCGTTTCTGGCAAATATTTTGTCCGTGGCATTGCCGCGGGCGCAGTGAAGGGTTGATCCAATGGCCATGAAATCCCCCAGCGTGTCGATCAAGGGACTGGCTCTGAGCTATGGCGCCGTGTCAGTCCTCCAGAATCTCGATCTCGACATCGCCCAGGGTGAATTCATCGTGCTTCTCGGACCATCGGGGTGCGGCAAGTCGACCCTGCTGAATTGCATCGCTGGTCTTTTGGAGCCAAGCGAGGGGCAGGTCTTCATCAATGGCAAGAATGTCACCTGGGAAGAACCCAAGGACCGCGGCATTGGCATGGTCTTCCAGTCCTACGCGCTCTATCCGCAAATGACCGTTGAGAGAAATCTCTCCTTCGGCCTGCGGGTGAGCGGGCTGCCGAAAGATGAAATCAGCAAGCGCGTCAAGCGGGCCGCCGCCATGCTGCAACTTGAGGAACTCCTGCTCCGCAAGCCCACGGCGCTTTCCGGCGGGCAGCGGCAGCGCGTGGCCATTGGGCGCGCCCTGGTGCGCGATGTTGATGTCTTCCTGTTCGATGAGCCGCTCTCAAATCTCGATGCCAAGCTCCGCGCTGAACTGCGCGTTGAAATCAAGCGCCTGCACCAGAAGCTTGGCAACACCATGATCTATGTGACCCATGACCAGATTGAGGCATTGACCCTGGCGGATCGCGTGGCCGTCATGAAAAGCGGCGTCATCCAGCAACTCGACGATCCCCATGCTATCTACAACCAGCCAAGAAACCTCTATGTCGCGAGCTTCATCGGCTCGCCCACTATGAACTTCATCAAGGGCGAAATTGGCGGAACCCCGGCTGAACCCACTCTGGCCCTTGGCAATGGCAAGGTGGCGCTCAAGAATTATGCCAGCAAGGGCAAGCTCAAGCCCGGCCAGAAAATTGTCTTTGGCGCCCGGCCCGAGCACCTGCGCCTGAACGCCGGTAATGAGCCCGGCCTTTCCAATGCCTTCGACGCGACCGTCGATCTGGTGGAACCCATGGGATCCGACAGCCTCGTCTGGCTCAAGCTCGCCGGCCAAATGCTGTCAGCGCGTATTGAGTCCAGCCAAAACTACAAACCCGACGAAAAAATAAAGGTCCGTTTCCGTGTTGGCCTGGCGTCGATATTCGATGCCCAGAGCAGCGAGCGGCTTTAGAACTCAGTCCCAATTCGCCATAAGAGCCATAAGAGGAGTCCACCATGCCATCGCGTTTTTCCATGCAGCTGTATTCATTCCGCAATCATCCGCCCCTGGAGGAGACACTCGAGAAACTGGCGCAGATGGGCTACGCCGAGGTTGAAGGTTTTGGCGGCGTCTATGGCGAACCGGAAAAACTTCGCGAGCAGTTAAACCAGGTGGGCCTCACCATGCCAAGCGGCCACTTCCCGATTGAAATGCTGGAGAAGGAAAAAACGAAAGTTCTGAGCATCGCTTCGGCGCTGGGCATGAACAAGCTGGTGTGCCCCTATCTCATGCCCGATCAGCGCCCCAAGATCGCAAAAGGCTGGAAAGATTTTGGCAAGCGGCTGGAAGCAATTTCACAGAGTTACCGGCAGGAAGGGTTCGGTTTTGCCTGGCACAACCACGACTTCGAATTCATGGCGCTCAAGGATGGCAGCACGCCCCACGAATTGATGTTCTCAACGGCTCCGACCCTCGATTGGGAAATCGATGTGGCCTGGGTTGTCGTCGCCAAGGCAAACCCGTTGAAATGGATCACGGCCTATGCGGGCGTCATCACGCTGGCCCATGTCAAGGACATTGCTCCCAAGGGCGAGTGCGTTGATGAAGATGGCTGGTCTGACGTGGGCCACGGCACCATGAATTGGCAGGCGATCATGGATGGGCTGCGGCAAACCCGCTGCATGCATTATGTCATGGAGCACGACAAGCCGGCCGATGCCGAAAAATTCGCCAGACGCTCGCTGGCTTCCGCCAAGAAATATTAGGGATCAAGATCATGGGTAATATTCGTATCGGCGTCATGGGCTGTGGCAATATCTCAACCACCTATTTCAAGCTTTCGCCCTTGTTCAAGGGCATTGAGATAACCGCCTGCGCCGACGTAAGCGCCGGGGCGGCGAAAACCCGCGCGGCCGAATATGGCGTCAAGGCCATGAGGCCTGCCGAGCTTTTGGCCAGCCCCGATATTGATCTCATCCTGAACCTCACGGTTCCCGATGCGCATTTCGGAGTTTCATTGGCTGCCGCGAAGGCGGGCAAGCATGTCTATTCCGAGAAGCCATTGGTGCTTTCGCTGAAAGACGGCCTCTCCTTGAAGAAGGCAGCCGATGCGAAGAAAGTGCGCGTGGGTTGCGCGCCTGATACTTTCCTCGGTGGCGCCCATCAAAGGGCCCGCAAGGCAATTGATGATGGAGATATTGGCAAGATCACTTCGGGCACCGCCCATGTCATGGGCTTCGGCATGGAGCATTGGCACCCCAATCCGGATTTTTTCTTCAAGCCCGGCGGCGGCCCTATCCTTGATCTGGGTCCCTATTATATCGCCAATCTCATCAATCTGATTGGCCCCATCAAGCGCGTGGCGGCCTTGACGTCCATGGCGCAAAAATCCCGCGTGATTTCCAGCCAGCCCCGAGCGGGCCAGAAGATCAGCGTGAAAACCCCCACCAATGCCCACGCGCTTCTCGAGTTTGCCAATGGCGCCACAGTGAGCCTCATTGCGAGCTGGGATGTCTGGGCTCACCGCCACGACAACATGGAACTGTTCGGCACCGAGGGCTCGCTCTATGTGCCAGACCCCAACTTCTTTGGCGGCGAGGTTCTGGCCACCAAGCGCAACGGCAAGGCCGAGGCGCTTTCCGCCTGGGATCATCCCTTTGGC
>JANMHO010000140.1:0-3165 GCA_031375195.1 Rhodobiaceae bacterium | reverse complement strand
CGAATGCCTTTCTCGAGCAGCTTCGTTGGCGCCCGCATGTTCACAACTTCCGCCGCACCCGGATAGCCCAAGGGGCCCGTGCCCCGCATGAACAGAATCGTATTCTCATCAATTGCAAGTTTGGGATCATCAATATGGGCGTGATAATCTTCCGGCCCGTCAAACACGATCGCCTTTGCTTCAAATGCGTTCGGGTCCTTGGGATTTGAAAGATAGCGCGTGCGGAACTCCTCGGAAATCACCGATGTCTTCATGATGGCGCTGTCAAACAGATTGCCCGAAAACATCTTGAAGCCGGCGTTTGCCATCAAAGGCTTGGCATATTCCTTGATCACTGCGCGGTCCCAGGAGAATTTGCCCTTGCAGTTTTCACCCATCGTCTTGCCATTGGCGGTTATCGCATCTTCATGAATGCGCCCTGCTGCGATAAGCTCGGCGACAACGGCTGGAACACCACCGGCCCGGTGATAATCCTCGCCCAGATATTCGCCAGCTGGCTGCAGGTTCACCAGCAATGGAACATCAAGCCCATGCGTTTCCCAATCCTTCACTTCGAGTTCAACTCCGATGTGGCGGGCGATTGCGTTCAAATGATTGGGGCAGTTGGTCGATCCCCCGATTGCGGAGTTGACAGCAATGGCGTTTTCAAAGGCCCTGCGGGTCAAAATCTTTGACGGCGTCAAATCCTCATGCACCATTTCAACGATGCGAAGGCCCGTGGCGTAAGCCATTTGCCCCCGTTCACGGTAAGGCGCGGGGATTGCCGCATTGCCCGGAAGCGTCATGCCAAGCGCTTCGGCAAGCGAGTTCATGGAAGTGGCCGTTCCCATGGTATTGCAGAAGCCGGTGGAAGGGGCTGATGTTGCAACAAGCTCCACAAAGCCTTCATAGTCCAATTCTCCCGTTGCCAGCTTTTCCCGCGCCATCCACACAATGGTGCCAGATCCCGTGCGCTGGCCCTGATACCATCCGTTGAGCATCGGCCCCGATGACAGGGCAATCGCCGGAATATCAACAGTTGCTGCCGCCATCAAACAGGCAGGCGTGGTCTTGTCGCAGCCAATAGTCAGCACCACGCCATCGAGCGGATAGCCGTAAAGCACTTCAACAAGCGAGAGATAGGCGAGGTTCCGGTCGAGCGAGGCAGTTGGCCGCTTTCCCGTTTCCTGAATGGGATGCACGGGAAATTCAAGCGGAATGCCGCCAGATGCAATGATCCCATCCCGCACCCGTTTTACCAGATCAACATGCGCGCGGTTGCATGGGCTGAGATCAGAGCCGGTTTGCGCGATGCCGATGATCGGCTTGCCGCCTTGCAACTCTCCCCGCGTCAATCCGTAATTGAGATAGCGTTCAAGATAGAGCGCCGTCATGTCCGCATTGTTTGGATTGTCAAACCAGTTCTGCGAACGGAATTTCAGTTTCTTGGGTTCTTTGGACATGGGAAGCCTCATTGTGTTTTGTCATACAATAGAGCGGTTACAGCCAAGCGTCTACACCAACACAAAATTTGACCATTTGAACAAATTCTGTCATCCTGCGCAAATCTTCAGGGAGGAAGTGCGATGGCAGCGAAGGCTAATGGAATTGCCGCAAAGCGCTTGACGAACGCTGAGTATGCCCAAAACTTCACCGACCTTCATCCCCCGCTCACTGACCATGAAGCGCTCGTCGAAGCTGATCGCTGCTATTTCTGCCACGACGCCCCTTGCATGGCCGCCTGCCCCACCTCCATCAACATTCCGATGTTTATTCGGCAGATTTCGACGGGGCTGCCGAAGAATGCTGCCAAGACGATTTTCGATCAGAATATAATGGGCGGCATGTGCGCCAGGGTCTGTCCCACTGAAACCCTGTGTGAAGAAGTCTGCGTGCGCGAAGTGGCCGAGGGAAAGCCCGTAAAAATCGGCATGCTGCAGCGCTACGCCACCGATGAATTGATGGCGGAGGAGAAACATCCCTACCATCGCGCCAAACCAACCGGCAAAAAAGTTGCTGTGCTTGGCGGCGGCCCAGCGGGCCTGGCCTGTGCCCACAGGCTTTCCGTACATGGCCATGATGTGACAATCTTTGAAGCCCGCAAAAAAGCTGGTGGCCTCAATGAATATGGCATTGCAGCTTACAAGACGGTCGATGATTTTGCCGCCCAGGAAGTTCAGTTTATCTTGTCCATTGGCGGCATCACCATAAAAACCGGAAAAGCTCCGAAACTTCCAGACTTGCAGAAGAACTTTGACTCCGTATTTCTGGGTTTCGGGCTGCAAGGCGTAAATGCGCTCGGCGCCAGGAATGAGGATGCTGATGGCGTTGAAGATGCGGTTCATTACATCGCCGAACTGCGCCAGGCCAAAGATGTGAGCAAGCTTCCAGTGGGCCGCCGCGTTCTGGTCATTGGCGGCGGCATGACAGCCATAGACATCGCAATCCAGTCAAAGCTTCTCGGCGCTGAAGATGTGACAGTTCTTTACCGCCGTGGCGCTGAACACATGAAGGCTTCCGCCTATGAGCAGGAGCTTGCCCAAACCAAGGGTGTAAAAATAAAGCACTGGGTGCAGCCAAGGAAAGTTTTGACCAAAGGTAAAACGGCCATCGGCCTGAAATGCGACTATACGAAAATGGACAAGGGCAAGCTTGTGCCCACCGGTGAAACCCTTGAAATCCCCGCTGATATGATTTTCAAGGCTATCGGGCAAACTGCGATCAATGTAACCGGCGGTGCGCTCGCCCTGATCGATGGCCGCATCAAGATCGACGCTGAAAAGCGCACAAGCGTCAACGGCATCTGGGCTGGCGGCGATTGCGCCGCTGGTGGCAAGGACCTGACAGTTGCCGCCGTTGATGATGGCCGCCGAGCCGCCGAATCCATTCATGCCTATTTGATGAGCTGAGGAGAACCCCATGGCAGACCTTCGCACAAACTTCGTTGGCATAAAATCTCCCAATCCGTTCTGGCTGGCGTCTGCCCCGCCAACCGACAAGGAATACAACGTCGTCCGCGCCTTCAAGGCAGGCTGGGGCGGGGTCGTCTGGAAAACCTTGGGTGAAGAGGGCCCGCCCATCGTCAACGTCAATGGCCCACGCTACGGTGCGATCCACGGCGCCGACCGGAGGCTCCTCGGCCTCAACAATATCGAACTCATCACTGATCGCCCGCTGCAGATCAAT
>JANMHO010000134.1:0-2961 GCA_031375195.1 Rhodobiaceae bacterium | reverse complement strand
GCTCTACAGTTTTTCCAAGGTCTTCGCGCTGACAGGCTATCGCGTGGGATCAATCATCGCGGGGACAAGGATTTTGTCCGAAGCAGAAAAAGTCCTGGATTGCATGGCGATTTGCGCGCCCAATATTTCGCAGAGGGCGGCCCTGTTCGGTTTGTCGAACTTGCATGATTGGAAGCGGGAAAAGCAGGCGATGATGGAGCACCGCCGGGCGGAATTGCTCAAGGCATTCAAGCACCCTGCCCTCAAATACCAGCTCGTGAGTTCCGGCGCTTACTTTGCCTATGTGAAGCATCCCTTCGAGGGAGAAACGGCGAAGGCGGTGGCGCAACGCCTGGCGGGCGAGAATGATGTGCTGTGCCTGCCAGGCTCAATGTTTGGACCGGGTCAGGACTCCTACTTGCGCTTTGCCTTCGCCAATTCGCCGTCCGAACATATGCCGGTTTTGGCTGAGCGGCTGATTGAAAGCCAGAAGTGACGTGATCGAAGGTCTGAGCCACATGACTTTTGTCGTCCGTGATTTGGACCGGATGGAGGAAATACTCACCAAAGTGCTGGACGCGCGGAAGGTTTATGACAGCGGATCAGACTCCTTTTCTATTTCGCGGGAAAGGTTTTTCATAGTTGGCGATATTTGGATCGCCACCATGGAGGGCGAGAACCTGCCGACGCGGACTTACAATCACATTGCATTCAAGATTTCCAGGGCGGGTTATTCAACCTGTCTTGAACGGGTCCGCTCGCTGGGCCTTGAAGTCCGCGAGGGAAGATCACGGGTGGACGGCGAGGGTCGCTCCATTTATTTCCATGATGAAGACAACCACCTGTTTGAGTTGCATACCGGAACGCTTGAAGAGAGACTGCGGCGCTATGCAGCAGGTAAACCGCAAGCCTTCACGTGAGGCCATGCACCCTGGCCAGGCCCTTGATAAACGGCACACCCTTCTCCAAAACTTCCTGACGGTCCTTTGCCACGGGACGCCAGACTGACAGGGCTGCGGCGATTTCCGGGGGCAGTGTCACGAAACACTCGATCACCAGCTTTCCCGCGAACTCGATATCGGCAAGAGTGCGGAAGATTTCATCCCAATCAATAGTTCCGGTGCCGGGCACGCCGCGATCACTTTCAGAAATGTGAACATACGAGCAGTTCTTCCCCGCATTGCGAAAGCCGCCTCCGATGCCTTTTTCCTCGATGTTCATATGATAAGTGTCGAGGTGGATGGTCACGTTCGGCTCATCCAGCATTTCGAGGAACATGAGGGACTGGCTGCTGGTGTTGAGCAAATGTGTTTCATAGCGGTTGCAGGGTTCGATGCCCAAGGTGATGCCAAGCTTGCGGGCATGGCGGGCGGCGGGTTTGAGGCCGCGCGCCATGTTTTCATACTCGCCTTTGGTGGGCGGCTTGCCGGAACGGAATCCGAGAGCCGAAAATGTGACGCCGCCCAAATAGGTGGAGCCAATCTCATGGGCCTTGTCGAGCGCCTTTATGAGGAAGTGTTCGGCCTTCTCCGGATAGAGCTGGGCCATCTTGTCTTCTGGCAGGCATAGGGACGACGTGGGCTCGATGCCATGCTTCTCAAAAAGCTTGCGCGAATGGGGAGCGTCGACCTCTTCGGGAACCAGCAAAGGAAATTCAATTACCTCAAGTCCATGTTCAGAGGCTTCGGGCACGGCCAGCTCGGCGGCTTCGCGGGTCCAGCTTGCGGCCCAGAGGCTGGCATGCATGCCAATTTTAACACTCATGTTTTTCTCCGATACTTCAATGGGCGCCGACGATATAGCTGACGACTTCGCGCATCTGGGTTTTCTTGGTCTGCAAGTCCGCTTCGATGCGGCCCTGGCGCAGCACCACAATACGGTCTGTCACCTCGAATACGTCGTTGAGGCGGTGGCTGATCAGGATGACGGCAATGCCCTCTTCGCGCATCTGGCGAATGAGTTTCAGCACACTTTCAACCTCGCGCACGGCAAGCGCTGCCGTTGGCTCATCCATGATGACGAGCTTGGGATTGAAGGTGAGGGCGCGGGCGATGGCCACGGTTTGCTGCTGGCCACCGGAGAACATGCCGACCGGACGGTGAATTGAGGGAATGCGCGCGCCCAAGCGCTCAATCATTTTCAGCGCGTCCTCATCCATGCGGGCCTTGTCAACAAAACCGGGCAGAAATCCCAATGCCCATTTCACGGGTTCACGGCCGAGGAAGATATTGGCGGCGACATCCTGTTGCTTGACCAGCGCCAGATCCTGATAAATCATTTCGATGCCCCGTTGCCGCCTGGCGCCGGGAGCAACGCCGATGAGGGACTCGCCAGAGAATTGCACGTCGCCGCCATCCACGGCGTAAATCCCGGTGATGGTTTTCATCAGCGTCGATTTGCCAGCGCCGTTGTCGCCAACCAGCCCCACAACTGTTCCGGCCTCGATTGTGAGATCAACACCATTGAGCACCTGTACCGCGCCAAAGTGCTTCTTGACGCCACTGATCTGGAGAAGGCTCATGCCTTTTTCTCCTTCTCGGTTTGCAGCTGGTCGATGTAAACAGCGAGGATGAGAACGGCGCCGATGGCGATCTGCTGATAGTAGGATTGGACGGCGAGAAGATTGAGGCCGTTTTGCAGGACACCCATGATCAGCGCGCCAATGACGGCGCCGAGGATTGACCCCTTGCCGCCGAACAGGCTGGTGCCGCCGATGATGGCAGCCGTGATGGCGGTGAGCTCATAGGTGTATCCGGCGGTTGGATCGCCAGCGTTGACACGTGCCATGAAGATCAGGCCCGCGAGGCCCGCCATCATCCCCGAGATGGTATAAAGCTTGCGGCGCAGGCTTTCGACGGAAATGCCGGTTGCGCGCGAGGCTGATTCATTGTCCCCAATGGCCAGCGTGTGCCAGCCAAAGCGCGAATAAGCCAACAGGTAATGGGAAAGAACAGCCGCAATGGCGAGAATGATCACAGGCGA
>JANMHO010000126.1:0-3502 GCA_031375195.1 Rhodobiaceae bacterium | reverse complement strand
ATTGAGTTCCGCTGTCGCTTCAGCGCAATCGCAAGTTGAAAGCCTGGCGCTCGGTGCTGGCGCGGTGGCGCCCAGAATCAGGGTTAGCACAAAGAAGTATTATTTGCCTGACGCGATGGATGACAATGGCCTGCTGAAAGCCGAGATTGTGGCTGAAGCAAGCGGGCGGCCATCGCCGGTATAGCCAATATTTTCAATTTGTTAGACATGGCAAATACTTCATTTGCCGCAATTGACGTGGTGCAGGAAAGAGCTGCATTTGCCAGGGCAACTTATGTGGGCGGAGAAAGACACTGTTAACTATAATATTGCTAGGGTTCGTCTCGTATATTGGGAAGTTTAATAAATGACCGCTGCTCCTGGCTCTGACAACACCGCGCCCGCACTTTCGGGCTGGGATGAACTCGGGCCGAGTGCTCCATCCTGGAAAATCGAACGGGAAAAGTCCCCGGCCGACATGGCAATCCCGTTTTTTTCGGAAAGAACCGGCGCGGCGCACGAAAAGCTTCTCGCCAACCTGCCTGTGATGATGCACGCGATGGATGGCTCCGGGCGGGTGTACTCGGTCAACAAGCACTGGTGCAGCACGTTGGGCTATGGGCCTGGCGAAGTGATCGGAAGATCATTCAATGAATTCCTGACCGTCGAGTCGCGTTCGCGGCTGGTTACCGAAATATACCCGCAGTATCTGCAGAGCGGCTCTTGCAGGAACGAGGAACTCTTCGTTCGCCGCAAAGATGGAACGCTTGCCACTGTGGCGCTGTCGATGAACGCCCATCGCAATGACAAGGGCAGGGTTGAACGCACCATTTGCCTGCTGCAGGATGTGACTGACCGCAAGGTCGCGGAAATCGCCTCGACGCGGAACGACCAGAGATTTCGCGGCGCATTTGCGGCGGCGGCCCACGGCGTGGCGCTGGTTTCGCCAACCGGGCAAATTGAATTGGCCAATCCCGCGCTCAATCATTTGCTGGGCAGCGGCGACAGCGAAAAACTCAGCATTCCCTTTGACGAGATTCTGCACGCCGATGACCGGGGCGTGTTCTTGAATGGCATGCGCCAGCTGCTGTCAGGCGAGATTCCGTTGCTCAAGCAGGACCTGCGCTATGTGACGGGCCCGGGCGGCATTGTCCATGGCGCCACTACTGTTTCCATGGTCAAAAGCGAACGCGGCGAGGTTGAGCAACTGGTTGTCCATGTGGTCGATGTAACCGACCGCAAACTGATTTCACAGCGGCTCTATCAGGCCCAGAAAATGGAGGCCATTGGCCAACTCACGGGTGGCCTGGCCCATGATTTCAACAACCTTTTGACTGTCATCATTGGCAGTCTTCAGCTGTCGCAGACGGAGGATGCCGATGATGGCAAATTCTCCACGCGCATCAATGATGCGATTGAAACGGCGCGCAAAGGCTCAGTCCTGACAAAACAGCTGCTGGCCTTTGCCCGCGAGCAGCAGCTTGAACCGCAGGACGCAAACATAAACGAAATTGTCATGGGCATGGAACCGCTCATTGCGCGGACGCTTGGCGAAAACATTGAACTCAAGGTGCATACGGGCGCGGAATCGCCAAGTGCGCTTGTTGACCGCGCCCAGTTCGAAGCCTCCATCCTCAACCTGGCTATAAATGCCAGGGACGCCATGCCCGATGGCGGCGCTTTGACACTCGAGACCGCGCTTGCCTATCTCGACCATGAGTATGCGGAGAAACACCCTGAAGTCATGCCGGGCCCCCATGTGATGATTGCGGTGTCCGACAATGGCGCTGGCATGACGCCCGAGGTTCTTGAAAAAGCGTTTCATCCGTTTTTCACAACCAAGGACTCTGACCAGAATTCCGGCCTTGGACTGTCGATGGTCTATGGGCTTGTCAAGCAGTCCGGCGGCCACATAAACATCTACAGTGAACTCGGGCACGGCACCTCCATCAAGATGTATCTGCCTGCGAAAAATCCAGCGGCGGCACATTCAGCGGAACCTGGTGTAGCGGCCGCACCGGCGGCCAAAGCGCCACCTGCATATGTTGCGACGGCCTTGGAACCGGCGCCGGGGACCACCCGGAAACGCAAAATTCTTGTGGTCGAAGACCAGGACGCCGTGCGGGCCGTGGCCTGCAGTTTCCTGGAAGATTTTGGCTATGACCTGGTCGAGGCTGGCGACGGGTTCCAGGCTCTTGCCAAGCTGCAGGAAGATCCCGAGATTGATCTCATGTTCTCGGATATTGTCATGCCGGGGGGCATGAACGGATTTGACCTGGCGCAGGCCGCCACTGGCATGCGGCCAAATCTCAAGGTTATTCACACATCAGGCTACCCCAAGGGCGCCGCTGCGCATCAGGACGAGCCGCGTTTCAGGCAGGGCTTTGTCATCATGAAACCCTACCGCAGGGACGAGCTGCAAAAGATCATCAGCCAGGCATTTGAAGAGCGGGACTGAGACCTGTTCAAAGCCGCATAACCTGCTAACTTTGCTCCCATCGTCAATTGATTCATGGGAGATTTGATATGCAGGGGGTCGCGCGGAATTTTTTTGTTTTTGGCATTGTTCTCGCTGTTGCGGGAATGCTGCTTGGATTATCCATGGCCATGAGCGGTGATCACGGCCAAATGCCGGTCCATGCCCACACCATGGTGGCGGGCTGGTTGATGTCAGCCATATTCGGGTTTTTCTACCACCTGTTTCCGGTGGCCCGCCAAAACAGACTGGCTCCCGTCCATTTCTGGCTGCATGCGGTGAGCATTGTTGTGCTTGTTGTATCGCTTTATTTCGTGCTGGCCGGAAACCTGGCGGTGGAACCTGTCACTGCGCTTTCATCAATAGCGTTCCTTTTGAACACATTGCTGTTTGCGTGGATCGCCGTTCCGGTGGTCAGCAAAGCCTGATTATTGTGGGTTTGAAGGCTCGTCTTGGCGCCAAATACGCCCTAAGAAGGCTATGAAAATGAGTCTTCCTGGGGCGGAAAATGGCTGATCTCTTCGCACTTGAAAACCTGTTCACGCTGGTGGTGCTCACCGCGCTTGAAACGGTGCTGGGTTTTGACAACCTGCTTTATATCTCGATTGAGGCAAAGCGGGTCGCGCCGGCGCGGCAGAAATACGTCCGCCAAATGGGAACGGTGCTCGCTATCGCGCTCCGCATCGTCCTGCTGTTTGTCGTTCTGCAGCTCATCAGCCTGTTCCAGAATCCGTTTTTCGGTTTTCACAACGCAATTCTCGCGGGCTCGATCAATGGCCACAGCCTGATTGTCATGGCAGGTGGAGCTTTCCTCATCCACACGGCGCTCAAGGAGATATCCCACATGCTGGTGGTGGATGATCTCGAGCATGAGGAAGGCGAGGGGCCGAAGCACCGCAGCGTGCGGTCGGCGCTGTTCTGGATTGTCGTCATGAATATCGTATTTTCATTCGACACGGTGCTTTCCGCCGTGGCGCTGACTGACAACTTCATCGTGATGGCGACGGCGATTGTTCTCTCCGGCGCCTTGATGGTGCTGCTGGCGGA
>JANMHO010000373.1:0-1855 GCA_031375195.1 Rhodobiaceae bacterium | reverse complement strand
ACTGACTCGGTCCAGTGTCCCTGCTTACTGCCCCCGGTCGCGGGGATATTAACCGTGGGAGCGAACTTCTAGAGGTTCGCTCCTTTTTATTGGCCTTTTGAGTTTCCAGGGATTTCATGGCGCCACGCTGCCGCCTCCCTGAAAACCGCGGATTGGTGAATGAGCATGCCAAACACCGGATGAACGATGTCCAGCGTAAATTCAAAAGAGTCATCGTCAATGGCCCTGTGGGTCACGGTCAGGGCGCCAGGGGCCAACCAGCCGGGAAGAACAAGGCGATGTTTTCCAAAAGTCAAAAAATAATGGGCTGACTTGAAAAGCAGGGCGCCGTCCTGCGCGTGAATGGTGAGCGCCATGCCGACGCCGCCCCCCAGATATTCCTCGAGGCCGGTGGGCCCGGCGAATCGCTTTGACGAATGGATGACCTGCGGAAAACCCCTGCGCCGGTTGTAATGCCTGCTCCAGAACTGGCCTCCGGTCGCCGGATCTTCGGTGACTGTCACGATGGCTGGCACAGGCGCATCGCGCGAAAGCGGCAGGGGCGCGCCGATCAGGCGGGTTAGTTGCGCGAGGCACCAGCCAAGACCCGTCATCCGTGTGTGGATGACTTCACCCTTGTAGACGGCCGATTCCTGCCCGGCGAGCCGCTTTGAAAACCGCTTGCGCACCGCGAGGGGGAGTGAATGCCAATCGTCATTGCCAAGTAAAACCCGAAACCGCAGATCGCCCAACTCCCCGGGCGCGGCAGGCCGGGCAGCATGGAATCTGGTTTCGGGTTTCAGCACGATGGACTCCCGCTTCTATTTCGCTTTTGGCAGATACCCCAGGACCTTGGCGCCGATCTTGATCAGGTATTCAAGCTGGTTGCGCGGGATGCGGAGCATTTCGCCATGCCAGCGGTCAATTTTCTCGGTGAATTGCAGCATGGCCGCAAGCCGCCGTGTTGTTTCCGGATTGTCTTCGGATTTGGCCAGCGCCACGCAATCGCGCAGCGCCGCCAGGGCCGGATCAATTTCAAGCTCCTTGCGCCGTATGGCGATGCGCTTGGCGATTTCCCAGACGTCGGTTTCGCCAACAAAGTGGTCCCGCCGGTCATGCGGCACGGGAACCCGGCGGATCAGGTTCCAGCCCTGCAGCTCCTTGAGCGAGGTTGAGATGTTGGAGCGCGCCAGTTTCAGCGTTTTCGCGATATCCTCCGCCGTCAGAGGCGTTTCTGTCAGGTAAAGCAGGGCGTGAATCTGGCAGGTCGAGCGGCTCATGCCCCAGTGCGCGCCCATGTCGCCCCAATGCAGCACGAAACTTTGGCTTGCATCTGAGTAGAATGTTTCCAATTGGTCTGATATTTCTGTCATAACAGAAATATCAGACAATGCAGATCAAATGTCAAGCCGGGCAGGCGCCCGCCATTGCCGCATCGCCAGCGCAATGCTACGCCACCGCCCCGATCACCGGAATCCCGCGCTCCCGGTAGGGCGTCCGGCCATAAAATGCCCGGTAGCATTTGGAGAAATGCGATGGCGACGAGAAGCCCGATGCCAGCGCCACATTGATCACCGACATGTCGGTTTGCAGCAGCAGTGAGCGCGCCTTTTTCAGGCGGAGTTCCAGGTAATAGCGCTTCGGCGAGCGGTCCACATAGCGCCGGAACAGGCGTTCGAGCTGGCGGGTGGAAAGGCCTGCCTGTTTGGCCAGCAGGCTTGGCGACAGGGGCTCTTCGAGATTTTCTTCCATTTTCTCGATGATGCCCACAAGCTTGGGATGGCGCGCGCCAATGCGCGCTGGCAGCGACATGCGCTGATGCTCGCTGTGATGGCGGATGGGCGAATGCAGCACGGCCTCGGCCACGGCGGAGGCC
>JANMHO010000094.1:0-4218 GCA_031375195.1 Rhodobiaceae bacterium | reverse complement strand
GGCGCCTTGTCAATCTGGTCATAGGCCGTGTAGGTCGCACCCCCGCTCTCAGCCAAAACCTTCGTAATCGCCGCCGTCAGCGACGTCTTGCCATGGTCAACATGGCCAATCGTCCCAATGTTGCAGTGCGGCTTGTCGCGGTTGAACTTCTCTTTGGCCATCGGAGTGCTCCGTTAAACAAAATGGAATTAAGCGTATTTTTTCTGAACTTCCAAAGCAACAGCGCCCGGGACTTGTTCATAGTGATCGAACTGCATGGTGTAACTGGCACGCCCCTGGCTCATCGAGCGCAGGTTGTTGATGTAACCAAACATGTTGGCCAGCGGCACCATGGCATTGACGATTTGCGCGTTGCCGCGCGCCGACGTGCCCATGATCTGGCCACGGCGTGAGTTTAGATCGCCAATCACACCACCGAGGTAGTCTTCAGGCGAAGTCACTTCAACTTTCATGATAGGCTCGAGCAGAATGGCTCCTGCCTTCTGCAGGCCTTCACGCAAAGCTGAGCGCGACGCGATTTCGAAGGCAATCGCCGACGAGTCGACGTCATGATAGGCGCCATCGGTCAGCGCGATCTTGATGTCAACAATCGGGAATCCTGCAAGAATGCCGGCACCCATCACTGAGTTAAGACCCTTTTCAACGCCGGGGATAAATTCCTTGGGAACCGTGCCGCCAACAACCTTGCTCTCAAACTCGTAGCCTGCACCCTTTTCATTAGGTGAAATTTCGAGAATGACACGGGCATATTGGCCCGTGCCGCCAGTCTGCTTCTTGTGAGTATAGTCAACTTCGGTCGCGCGCGTAATGGTTTCGCGGTATGCAACCTGTGGCGCGCCAACGGACACTTCAACCTTGTGGGTGCGCTTCAGGATATCAACCTTGATATCCAGGTGAAGTTCGCCCATGCCCTTGATGATCGTTTCGCCCGACTCGGAGTCGGTTGAGACGCGGAACGAAGGATCTTCAGCTGCAAGCTTGTAAAGCGCAATCGCCATCTTTTCCTGGTCAACCTTGGTCTTAGGCTCAACCTTCATTTCGATAACTGGCTCAGGGAATTCCATTTTTTCAAGGATAACGGCCTTGGAAGCATCGCAAAGCGTATCTCCGGTGCGCGTATCTTTCAAACCAACGAGGGCCACGATGTCACCCGCATGGGCTTCGGCGATTTCTTCGCGGTTGTTGGCATGCATGAGAACCATGCGGCCTACGCGCTCAGTCTTGTCACGGGTTGAATTGAGCAGAGACGTGCCCTTGGAAAGCTTGCCAGAATAAATGCGGCAGAAGGTGAGAATGCCGTATTGGTCATCCATCAACTTGAATGCCAACAGAGCCAGGGGCTCAGTATCCGATGAAGGCCGCGTTGTTTCTTCGCCAGTCTTGACATCAATGCCCTTGATCGCCGGGCGATCCAGCGGCGAAGGCAGATAATCCACAACAGCATCAAGCAATGGCTGAACGCCCTTGTTCTTGAAGGCCGAACCGCAAAGCACCGGGAAGAAAGCTGCCGTCAAAACCGCCTTGCGGAGAAGACGCTTGATGGTTTCAATTGAGATTTCCTTGCCGTTCAGATAATCTTCCGTGGCCTGCTCATCGAGTTCGGCACAGGCTTCCACCATTTCGGCGCGCGCCTGAACGCAGGCAGCCAACATGTCAGCTGGAATTTCTTCGTCATGATAGTTGGCGCCGAGGGCCTCATTCTCCCAGATAACAGCCTTCATGCGCACGAGATCAACAATGCCCTTGAATTCCGCCTCAGCGCCAATCGGCAGCTGGATTGGAACCGGGCGCGCGCCAAGGCGCTCCTTGATGTCGTCAATGCATTGCTGGAAAGAAGCGCCCGTCTTGTCCATCTTGTTGCAGAATACGATGCGCGGAACATTATACTTGTCGCCCTGGCGCCAAACCGTTTCGGTCTGCGGCTCAACGCCCTGGTTTGAATCAAGCACGCAAACTGCGCCATCCAAAACACGAAGCGAACGCTCAACTTCAATGGTGAAGTCAACGTGGCCGGGTGTGTCGATGATGTTGAGGCGCTTGCCATTCCAAACTGTGGTCGTGGCTGCTGAAGTGATTGTAATGCCGCGCTCCTGCTCTTGCTCCATGAAATCCATGGTGGCAGCGCCGTCGTGAACTTCGCCGATCTTGTGGCTCTTGCCGGAATAATAGAGAATGCGCTCGGTCACCGTCGTCTTGCCCGCATCAATGTGGGCCATGATGCCGAAGTTTCGGTAGTCGGGAAGTTCGTGGGTGCGGGCCATAATCGTCGTGTCCTAAATCTCTTACCAGCGGTAGTGGCTGAATGCGCGGTTTGCTTCTGCCATCTTGTGGGTGTCTTCCCGCTTCTTCACGGCTGATCCGCGATTATTCGCAGCATCCATGAGTTCGCCGGAAAGGCGGTCAACCATGGTGTTTTCATTGCGCGCGCGCGCTGCATTGATGATCCAGCGGATCGCCAAAGCCTGGCGGCGCTCGGTGCGCACTTCAACGGGCACCTGATAGGTGGCGCCACCAACGCGGCGTGAACGGACTTCAATGGCCGGAGCCACGTTTTCCAGCGCCGTGTGGAAAAGCTGGATTGGATCGGCTTTGGCCTTGGCCACGACCTTTTCCAACGCCCCATAAACGATGCCCTCGGCAACCGACTTCTTGCCCTCATACATGAGGTTGTTCATGAACTTGGAAAGAACGAGATCGCCGAATTTCGGATCCGGATTGATGACGCGCTTATCTGCTTTATGGCGACGTGACATGAGCTCTCCCTCGCCTTACTTTGGACGCTTCGCGCCATATTTCGAACGGCGCTGGCGGCGCTTGACGACGCCTTGCGTATCGAGAATACCGCGGATGATGTGATAACGAACGCCTGGCAAATCCTTGACGCGACCGCCACGGATCATGACGACAGAGTGTTCCTGAAGATTGTGACCCTCGCCCGGAATATAGCTCACAACTTCGAAGCCATTGGTCAGGCGGACCTTCGCAACTTTGCGGAGAGCCGAGTTCGGCTTCTTCGGTGTTGTGGTATAAACGCGCGTGCAAACCCCGCGCTTTTGCGGGCATGATTGCATCGCTGGCACCTTGTTGCGATAGCTAGGGGTGCTGCGTGGCTTACGAATGAGCTGGTTGATTGTCGGCATCGGGCCTGATCTACCTTCGTATAATTTGTTGAACCGGATTGCACATGACAGAAAACACTGACGCGGTCCGGCTCGGGACCCCGCAGTGCTCAAAACCAGAGGCCTTTAAGGAAATATCCTTAACGGCGTGACCTCGAATGTCGTTTGTTGTCCACTCGCCAGCGTTTCAAGGTGCGAAACCAAGACTGCCTGTCGCTTGAGAACGACCGGGTTCTACTTGGCGAGTCGCGTCCAGTCAACCCCAATTTCGGGTATATTTTTGACCTCTGTCAGCAAGTTGAAGGCTTAAAGCCGCAATCTGCCCCAATTGGGCCATATCCTCGACAAGCACCACGTACAGATTTCCCTTCACGGCGACACGATCATTAACTCTGAGAGGGGAGTATTACAACAATGACCATGCCGCAACGAAACTGGTGGCACGAACTCAACACCTGGGAACCGGAGATTGCCTTGGCGTTCTATGGACGCACTTTGGGGTGGCAATTTGAACCGACCCCCCTGCCCGACGGCGCAGCCTATTGGATTGCCCGCAAGGATGGCAGGCCAGTTGGTGGCATTTTCGAGCTGACCGCTCCTGACTATGCCGGGGTTCCCTCCCACTGGATGACCTATATGTCAGTGGGTGACATTGACCAGGCTGAAACGGATACAGCCAGCGCTGGTGGCGAGGTTATGCGCCCTGCCACACGGGTGCCGGGCGTCGGCAAGCTTTCGGTCGTGACCGATTCGACCGGGGCCCTGATCGGCTTGATCGAGCCCGACCACAACCACGCACTGGCTGCGGTTACGCATTAGATAAATGTGGCAACTTCTGTCATCCCGGCTCCCGTCGGGATGACAATTTAGAAGAGGCTGGCTCTTTCCCTCATATACCCATTCGCGCCATACTGCGCCCATGTCGCTCTCCGTTCTCGCCTTCGCCATCACCTGCGTATTCCTGGCAGCGATCGTGCGCGGCTATTCGGGCTTCGGTTTCTCACTTCTGACGGTAACGGCTCTCTCCCTCGTCCTGCCAACAGCCGAAATTGTACCTTCAATTTTCATGCTGGAAGTGGCGGCGAGCATCCATCTCCTC
>JANMHO010000064.1:0-7324 GCA_031375195.1 Rhodobiaceae bacterium | reverse complement strand
ACTTCTTCCTGGGCGCCTTTGCCGCCGACGGACGACCCTGCCTCGAACTTGAACCAGTCGCCCCAAACCGGCATGTCGCGGGGGCCGTGCACCTTGACTTCGTGACGGCCGTCGATCACGTTGTACACGCGCTCACGCGGGAATGATCCGGCGTTCTTCTTTCTGAGCTGCGTCAGGTCAGCCGCGGTGATCGTGAGGAACTCGGCGACGGTTCCGTCGCCCTTTCCGCTGACGCCGTGACAGGCGGCGCAATAGTTGACAAAGTCGGAACGGCCCAGTTCGTGGCCCAGGCCGCCAAGCTGGCCAGCGCTCAACTGCGTCGTCGAATTGGCAAGGGCACAGGCCGAGCCCGCCAGAAGCGCCACCAGGACAACACGGCCCACAGTCATTTTCCGCATCATGATTCCTCCTGTTCCAAGAGTGACAATAGTGGCTTGCCGCCAACACATAATTGATCTGGATCAACCGACACGAAACCGCTGCCGGGCGACTGACACCGTGCCGGCAACACCCGCGCCCACCGGAGATTAATGCGGATTGGCAACCGGAAACCAATGATTCATGATTAATGTATTTTGCGGGCTTTCCGTCAAATTCGCCTGATTCACTTAAGCGGATTTCAACCGCGTGGGCAGAGTCTTCATTCCCATAATTACACTGGAATGGGGCTTTCGAGATGAACGGGAAGATCCTTGCTTTGTTGTTTACCATTGCGCTGACAGGCACCGCAGGCGCCGCAGATGTCAGCGGCGCGAATAAATTCAACGGGTCGGCAGAAGGGATGCTGGCGGTCGCCTATAATCCGATGCCGCCAGCGGTGGCCGACCATGTTGTCCACTATCCCTACGGCGTGGTTGCGCCCGCTTCCGGCGCGCTGGACAGCCCCGGCGAAGTCCATGGCTCTCCCTTGAACCGTGCCTCCGCCCCGGTCCTGTCCTGGATGCATAAAATCACAGCCTTCTTTGAGCCGCGCAACTTCGCGGAAAGCTGCATGGCCAGGGCGGTCTATTTCGAGGCCCGCTCAGAATCACGGCAGGGGCAGCTGGCGGTGGCGACGGTTATCCTCAACCGGACCAAATCGTTGCACTATCCGTCTTCCATCTGCGGCGTGGTTTATCAGGGCGCCAGCCGCCTGAACTCCTGCCAGTTTTCCTTCGCCTGCGATGGCAAACCAGACTTCCCGCAATATGACCGGGCTTGGGAGACGGCGCGTGAAATTACCGCCCTGGCGCTCGCGGACGACAGGACGGCAGGGGACGACCAGATGCAGATCGTCGCCACCGCCACCCATTACCACGCCGACTATGTCAAGCCGCGCTGGTCCAGGTCGCTCCACCGCCTGACCAAGATCGGACGCCATATCTTCTATTCGCAGGGCTAGCAGGCTGATCCACTCAAGGCTTTGGCGTGAAATTTGGTGCCCTTGATGAACACCACATTAACGCGCCATTCAGCGCCGGTTCCACATGGCTGGCGCAGCCTTGCTCCAACGCAAGCGGCAATTGTGCCGCGGCAGCGAAGGAGAACTCAAATGTTTAAGCACATTCAACCATTGAAATTCGCCGCAATCCTCGCGGCCGCCGCCCTTTTCAGCGGCGTCACCGAAGCATCAGCGGCCATGCCCTGCGGCGCGCATGACGCCGTGACCAAGTCGCTCGCCACAAAGTTCAAGGAAGCGCGCCGCATCATGGGCGTGGTGAACGCCCGCGCCGTGATGGAAATCTTCCTGTCGCCGCAAGGCACCTGGACCGTGCTGGTCACCGACACCGTGGGAACCACCTGCGTCATCGCCACCGGCCAGGATTGGCAGGAAGTGCCGATTGAATTGGCGGGCGTTGCGAGTTGAGAAAGAAGGGTGGCCTGGCTTGAAGCTTTTTTTCCTTGCCCAAACTTCGCGTTGTCAGTTTTGAGCGGAATTATACCGCGCAAGTGGAAGGCTCTTACCTCATAGATTTTTGCGTCACCCAATCACGGGGAAAAGGCCGCTCAGGACAGCCCGAGCTCGGCTTTGCGTTTTTCAGCCCATGCGCCGATGAGGCGGCTGGCGATGATGCCGATGAAGGCTATTCCCAGCCCTGCAAGAAGTCCACGACCGGTGTCTGCGCCAGGCAGTGCCTTGTAGATTTCCTGGCCGAGATCACGTGATCCGATGAGCGCTGTAATGGCCACCATGGCAAGGGCCATCATGATGGTCTGGTTGATGCCGAGCAGAATTTCAGGAAAGGCGATTGGAAGCTCCACTTTCCACAACCGCTGCCTCGTTGTGGCGCCCGATGCGGTTGCGGCTTCGATCACAGCCTGTGGCACGCGCTGCAGGCCCAGAAACGTGTAACGAACGGCGGGCACGGTCGCATAGAACAGCATGGCAATCACGTTGGAGAGATCGCTGGTTTGAAACAGCATGATGACCGGGATCAAGTATATGAAACTTGGAAATGTTTGCAGCAGGTCGCAGATGGTTGATATCACTCGCGCGGCAAACGCGTTGCGCGAAGCCCAAATCCCAAGCGGAATGCCGATGAGGATGCACAGAATGGTGCAACCCGTCACAAGGTAAATTGTCATCATCAGGGGCGTCCAGAAGCCCGTGAGCATCATGAAGCCGAGAAATCCAACAGGCACGAGCGCCAGACGCAAGCCACCGAGATACCAGCCAACAATAGCCAGAGTTCCGATGAATGTGGGCCATGGCAGCCAGAGGTAAAAATCTCGCATGGGCAGCAGCAGCCAGATGGTGATGCCATCACGAACAGGCTTTACATAAGGAAACAGGTTTTTTGACAGCCAGCGGACAGCATCATTGATCGGACCGCCATAGGAAAGAGTCAGTTCTTTTGGCAGCACGGCAAGCACCGGAAACAGGCGGGCCGCAATTATCGCCAGCACCATCAGCGCCAGGAATGCCGCGAGATGCCGGTGGCGCAGGTGCCAAGGTGCATTAGCCTGAAAACGCTGCGGCGTTCTGGCCATGAAGGCTTGCGTCATGCGGTCGAGCACGATGGCGATCAGCGTGATTGCAATGCCCTGCTCAACGGCCTTGCCAACTTGCAACTGCTGCAATGAAAATAGAAGTTTTTGGCCAAGGCCGGATGCGCCCACCAGAGATGCGATCACAGCCATCGCAAGAGTTTGCATGACAACTTGGTTGAGACCCAGCAACAACGCCTGCTGACCAGCTGGAAGCTCAACTTTCCAAAGAAGCTGGCGCTTCGTGCACCCCGACATGATTCCCGCTTCGAGAATATCTGCCGGCACCGTTCGGATGCCGAGCACGGTGCAGCGTGCCATGGGAGGCACGGCGAATCCCAAGGTCGCCAGCATCGCCGGAACCTGGCCAAAACCAAACAACACAACCACTGGGCCAAGATAAGCCATGTGCGGCGTTGCCTGGAGAACATCAAAGGTTGTGTTGAGAACTCTCTCGACGCGGGGATTTCGCGTGGCCCATATGCCCAGGAGCAACCCGATTGCTGCAGCGATTGGAACCGACACGATCACGATAGCAAGTGTTTGCATAGCGTCAGGCCACAGTCCAAAGATGGCGAGATAGGAGGCGCACAAGGCACAGAACCAGCCCAATTTGCGACCACCTATCCAATGACCAAGCACGCCAATGCCCACAACAATTGCAATCCATGGAAACGGTGGAAGGCCAAGCGATGGGATGCCACGGTAGAGCGCTGATTCAACAAAGGCGAGAGGCTGCGCCAGCAGCCAGGATATGGCGCGCGTCGCAGGCTTGGCAACAGCACTGAACCAGGCAAAGAAATCGGTGACCCACGCACGGGCCGGAATGACCCACTCGATCGGCCACTGATCCAGAAATGGAACCAGCGTCGCAACAGCAACGCTGGCACCAAAAAACATTGCGAGCGCATAAGCCATTGGCAGTTTGAGCGACCCGGCGGCAGGCGAGCGACGCGATGATATATGGGCCCTTGCAGTCAACTCGCCGTCTCAGGATAAAGGGCGGCAATCATGGCGTCTCTCGTCACGATACCTATTGATTTTCCCTTTGCATCAACAACGTCGTGCGCCGCATTCGCGCCCAATACCTGCGCTGCCACATCGGCAATTTTGGCATCCGCATGGATTGGCTTTCCTGAAGCCTTGGTTCTGGTTTTCTGGGCAATTGCACCAACGGTCACAATCCGGTCGCGTGGCGCGTTGCGGGTGAAGGCCTTCACGTAATCGTCAGCAGGATTTGTGACCATTTCTTCAGGCGTTGCAAGTTGCACAAGCTTTCCGTCTTTCATTATGCCAATGCGATCAGCGAGGCGGATGGCTTCATCGAAATCATGGGTGATGAAGACAATGGTTTTCTTGAGCAGCCGTTGCAGGCGCAGGAACTCATCCTGCATTTCGCGCCGGATCAGCGGATCAAGCGCCGAGAAAGGCTCGTCGAGAAACCACACGTCGGGCCCCACAGCGAGCGAGCGGGCGATGCCCACACGTTGCTGCTGTCCGCCGGAAAGCTCGCGCGGGAAATACGCCTCGCGGCCTTCCAGCCCCACAAGCCGCAGCATTTCCTTGGCGCGTGTTTCACGCTCATCGCGCGAGGCCCCGCGCACCTCCAACGGGAAAGCAACATTGTCGAGCACGTTGCGATGAGGGAGCAAGCCAAAATGCTGAAACACCATGCCGAGTTTGTGGCGGCGCAAGTCAATCAATTCAGCGGGCGTGGCCTTGAGCAGATCTTGGCCATCAAGAACAATTTCACCAGACGTTGGATCGTTGAGCCGGGTGATGGCCCGGATCAGCGTTGACTTGCCAGAGCCGGAAAGGCCCATGACCACGAGAATTTCACCCGCATGCACGTCAAATGACACATCGCGGACAGCGCCAATATAGCCTTCGGATTTGAGCGCCTCATCGCTCGGCGCGCTGCCGTGACGCAACAGGAATCCTTTTGGATCGGTTCCAAACAGTTTCCAGAGATTCCGGCACGAGATTTTAACGGCCTGTTTCATCGTCCCCCAAATCAAGTCCTGGCGCGAAGACTAGCGCAAAAAAAGTCGGGCAGGGATTTTATCTCTCTGCCCGACCGACCTTCAAACCGGACTATTGCAACCAGGCTTTCCAGACAGCCTCGTTATCAGCCACCCATTTCTTGGCGGCATCCTCCGGCGTCATGCCATCCACGTCCACCATGGCAGCAGCAGCCGCAATTTGCGGGTTGGTGAAATTCACTTTCTTCAGAATTTCCGTGGCGGCTGGCCACTTTTCCGCAAGCTGCTTGGAGCCCGCTTTTTTCAAATATCCCTTGGCCGGCGCGCCGCAATCATAAATCGCGTCCGGATTTGAACCCCATTTTGGATCAGAGAAACACGCGGCCTCATAGGTCGGAAATTCGACGAACTGGCCTTCAAACTTTGCCTCGATGAAGTTGGGCGTCCAGTTGAAAAGCACCACTGGCTCCTTGCGGTCATAGGCTGCCTGCAGTTCGGCCCACAGGGTCGCTGCCTGGCCAACCGGCACTTCCTGGAAGTTCATTTTGAGGGCCTGAATGCGCTCGGAATAGTGCTTGCCCCAATCGGCAGGCGGGCCAACAAAGCGGCCCTTGCCGCCGGTTTCGGCTGTCGCGAGTTTGGCCGCACAGGCATCTAGGGCCTTCCAATCCGGCAAGCCCGGGCACATGTCATTCATATAGGACGGATACCACCAATCTTCTCGTGTTACGGCCTCATGGGCGCCAAGATCAATAGCCCCACCTTCAACCGCTTTGTTGAACGATTCAGCCTGGGATCCCTCCCAGACCTCAACCTGAAAATCCATATCGCCTGCGGCAAGGGCGGTATATTGCAACTGCGTGTCAGAAGACTTGTATTCAACATTGAGGCCCTGTGCTTGCAGCACCAGTCCCACGACATTGGACAGAACCAACTGGCTCGTCCAGTTGTTGGTGATAATCTTGATAGGATCCGCAGAGTCAGCCGATAAGGCACTGGGCGCGGCAACAATAAGGGCTAATCCAAAAACGCTTGCGGAAAAAAAATTCCTTGGTCGTAACATTTGATCCTCCTACATTCTCTTGTGTTGAACAGTTGCCAGGAGCGCGTGGCTTTGGCTCGCGGTCCCCGGAAGCCAAATGCTAATCTTTTTTATGTTTCCTTCAAGGAAAAAATTTTTCCTGCCTTTCCCGCCTGTTCCCGTTCCCATTTCCCTTTGCCCCCACACCGCGCTACAAGGCCCTCCAAATTCACAAAAGGACATCCCCATGCGCCCATCTGGCCGTAAGCCCGACGAACTTCGCGTTGTCAGTTTTGAGCGGAATTATATCAAGCATGCGGAAGGCTCTTGCCTCATCAGGTTTGGCGATACGCATGTGTTGTGCACGGCGAGCCTTGAGGAGCGGCCGCCGCCCTTTTCAGCGGCGTCAGTGAAGCATCGGCGGCCATGCCCTGCGGCGCGCATGACTCTGTGACCAAGTCGCTCGCCACAAAGTTCAAGGAAGCGCGCCGCATCATGGGCGTGGTGAACGCCCGCGCCGTGATGGAAATCTTCCTGTCGCCGCAAGGCACCTGGACCGTGCTGGTCACCGACACCGCGGGAACCACCTGCGTCATCGCCACAGGCCAGGATTGGCAGGAAGTGCCGATTGAATTGGCGGGCGTCGCGAGTTGAGAAAGAAGGGCGGCGGGTGTGATGACTTTCCGCTGCGCCCGGCCCGGAAAACCGGCCATGCCATCATGATGACCAGCGTCCCGCGCTGGCGTGGGGCGAATAGATGAGGCCTGTTTCTTCGAGTTCCATCGTCACCTTGCGCATGGACGCCGATGACAGGCTCGTGGGGGCAGTGTAGGGGGATACGGGGGATTGTCATAAGTGGAAATATTTTCCCGCCGCTGATGTTTTTGACAGGCCAGTGGTGCAGTATGGACACCGATTGACAAAAAAAGAGACCGCCAATGCAGGCCCACATCGTTCTGGCGCATCCAGAACCCAAGTCATTTAACGCCCACCTCACGCAGGTTGCGCGCCACACGCTGGAAGCGCAAGGCTGGAATGTTTCGGTATCTGATCTCTACGGCATGGGGTTTGATCCTTGCGAAAGGCCTGCACACTATGATTCACGACAGAACCCCCTTCGGTTCGACGTCCAGGCCGAGCAGCGGCATGCCTCCAATCAGGGGACTGTTCCGGATTTTGTTACAGCTGAGATCGCTCAACTGGACCGCGCGGACCTGATCATTTTTCAATACCCGATGTGGTGGCATTTGCCTCCAGCCATATTGAAGGGATGGCTGGACCGGGTTCTGGTTTTTGGCGAAGTCTATGCCAGCACCAAGCGCTTTGAGAAAGGCCGCTTTGCGGGAAAACGGGC
>JANMHO010000062.1:0-4180 GCA_031375195.1 Rhodobiaceae bacterium | reverse complement strand
TGTTTGATGATGATATTCACGATCTCTCGCTGCAAGGCCCGCTGGCTGTGGAGTACCTGGCCAAGCATGTTCCCGGCATTCGCGACCTGAAATATTTCCACCACATGCAAACCACGCTGTTTGGCGCACCCATCATGATCTCGCGCACGGGCTACACCGGCGAACGCGGCTATGAACTTTTCGTCCGCGGCCAGGATGCCGGCATGATCTGGGACCGCATCCTTGATGAAGGCAAAAGCATGGGCATCATTCCGGTCTGCTTCAGCGTTCTCGATATGCTGCGCGTTGAAAGCTACCTGTTGTTTTACCCCTACGACAATTCGCAGATGTATCCTTTCGCCAATGAGCAACCCGGCGACAGCCTGTGGGAGCTTGGCCTCGACTTCACCGTAAGCCCCGGCAAAGTTGGATTCCGGGGCGCCGAAGAACACCTTCGCCTCAAGGGCAAGGAGCGCTTCAAGATATTCGGCCTGCTGATTGAGGCTGATGGCCCGGCGGATTTGGGCGATGAGGTCTATGCAGGCGGCAAAAAAGTCGGCACGATCACCTGCCCCTGCTATTCCAAGCTCACCAAGCGTTCCATGGCGATCATGCGCGTTGAGGTGGCCTGTGCTAAACAGGGTGTCAAACTGGAGGTGCGCGGCAAGAAGATGAAAGCCAGCGCCATCGCCCACACCATCAGCTTCGACGATCCGGAGAAGAAGAAACGGAACGCGGTTGGATAAATGCTAGTCGTCGGAATAAAAAGCCGCCCGGTTTATAGCGGCCTGGCCATTGACAGCCATGCGCCCCGTCACCTCTTTGCCCTCGAGGGCGAAGGGGCCATGGCGCTGACCGATCAGGTGGCGGCGGTTGGGCGGGATTTTCTGGCAACGTCAGAAATTCTTTACGTTGCGCGAGGTGCGGAAAATCATGCTGCAGCGCTGGCCGGACTCAAACCCTTCGATTTATGGAAGGCTCCGACAATTCCAATCCTGCTCTACCGCCTGAAGGCCACATTGATTTCGGCAAAAATGGGCGTCAGGTTTTATGTTTCAGGCACCGAGGGCTTCATCGGCCAGGCCATGCAGGTGGCAATTGAGAACGGCATTGATTTCAATTCCATCCGCACCGAGCATAGGGGTTCCATGGCAAGGCGCGTTCAATGCGTTCACTGCAAGGGCGTTACCGATAACGTCACAACCCAGCCCTGCACCTGCTCCCATTGCGGCCTGACACTTCTGGTGCGCGATCATTATTCGAGGCGCATTGCAGCGTTTCAAGGTGTTTGCATGGATGCCGAAGAACCGGGAACGGCGCCAGCGCCCGAGGTATTGTTCCCATGAGCATCAATACGGATATGACCGTGCGTGTTGCCGCCATCACGAAAGTTGCCGAGAAGGTCAAGCGCTTCCGCCTTGAACGCGTCGATGGCCAGCCGATGCCGGTGTTTTCCGGCGGCGCCCATGTGGTTGTCGCCATGCGCGACGGCGAACTTCTCAGGCGCAATCCCTATTCGCTCATGTCTTCGCCCCGCGATCGCAGTGCCTTTGAAATCAGCACGCTCCGGGTCGAGAATTCCCGCGGTGGTTCAGCCTTCATGCACGAGAAGCTAAAGATCGGCGGCACATTGACCGTGAGCCAGCCCATCAACCTGTTTCCCTTTGACGTGCGGGGGCGCAAGCATATTTTCATGGCTGGCGGCATTGGCATCACCCCTTTCATGGCCATGATGGACCAGATGGCCAATGAAGACCGCTCCTTCGAGCTCCACTATGCAATTCGCAACCGAAGCCACGGCGCCTATTGGCAGGAACTCCAGCAACGCTACGGCCCCGCCCGCGTAAAAATTTACGTCGATGACGAAAAGCTGTTTATTCCCGTTGATGCCATTCTGGCGGCACAGCCCCTCGGCACGCATCTCTATGTCTGCGGACCTGCGGGCATGATTGATGGCGTGCTGGGAAAAGCCCGTGATTCAGGCTGGCCCACACAGAACCTCCATTCCGAAAGGTTTTTAGCGCCGCCTCCTGGCAAGCCATTCCGTGTGGCGCTGAAAAAATCCAACAAGGCAATCGATGTTGGCGCCCATCAAAGCATTCTGGAAGCGGTCGAGGCAGCAGGAGTGGATGCGCCCTTCCTCTGCCGGGGTGGTGCATGCGGCCAATGCGAAACCAGTGTAATATCCTGCAATGGGGCACTCGAGCACAATGACCACTTCCTTGAACCCGAAGACAAGAAATCCGGCCGTAAAATCATGATCTGTGTATCAAGGTTGAATGGCTCCGAAATTACCCTGGACCTCTAGGAGGAACACATGAACATAAAATTCAGGCAGGAAACCTTCCGGGGCGATTTCACCTTTGCAAACAGCCCCGATACAATCCGGCGCTTTCCCTTCCCTTTCAACGAAGACAGCTACATGTATTCCGTCAACATGGAACCCCATGTGAAGGGCGCCCCCGGAACCGCCTTCGACAGCCTCATTGATGTGGATGAGCACTATATTTCCGAAATGCACGACCGCGCCCTCGTCCTGAAAGAAGACCCGCTGCGCTATCAGGCGCTGCCCCACATGATGACGTCACAGTGGGACACGCTTGAGCTTTTGATGGAGCAGCAGGCAGCAGGCTACCCCGAGCATTTCTCGCTGGCACGCGATGGCGACAACTGGCGCTGGATCAACAAGCCGCTTGGCATCGACCAGAAATTTGTTTTCGGAGATGCCTCAACACTTCCACAGGAGCCCTTCGAATACATCACGCGCCAGGCCCAGGGCGATTTCTGCATCGTTGACCAGCGAGATAATAATCTGTGGATGGATGCCGGCATGGTGACCACCCAGGCCGATTGGTCGCTGGATTTCGATATCGGCATGAATTTCATGGAATGGCATGGGCCAGTGCCACTCGCCCATCAACTCGGCGTGTTTGAGCGCGCCCTGAAATTCCTGCTCAATTTGCAGCAGGGAAAACCGGTGCGCCGCCTGAACTGGACCATGACAATCAATCCGAGGCTCGATACCAGCCCGGAAAACTATCACAAATGGGGACCAGACCGCGCCACGGTCACACCGGAGAATGTTGGCAGCAAAGTGCACCTCCGCTGCGAATTGCAAAGCTTGTGGCGGCTGCCGCGTTCCAACGCCATCCTGTTTGTCATCCGCTGCTACCTGATCAAGATGGAAGAGCTGGTGACCGTGCCAAAATGGGGCCGCAGGTTCCACCGCGTGCTGCGCGACCTGCCGCCGGAACTGGTGGATTACAAGGGGCTCACCCGCTACCGGCCCACGACAGTTGAGTGGCTTTCAAAATATGATGACGGAAAACCCACAAGTTCCGGCATTTTCCCGGATTGAAAATTGAAGAGGAAACCATATGACACGAGTAGCCGTAATCGGGGCTGGCCCTTCAGGCCTGGCGGCCCTCCGCAGTTTTCAGTCCGCTGCAAAGAAGAAGGCGAAAATTCCGGAAATCGTCTGTTTTGAGAAACAGGACGATTGGGGTGGCCTTTGGAACTATACCTGGCGAACCGGTCTGGATGAGCATGGAGAACCCGTGCATGGTTCCATGTATCGCTATCTGTGGTCAAACGGCCCCAAGGAATGCCTGGAATTCGCCGACTATTCATTTGAGGAACATTTTGGCAAGCCCATCGCATCCTATCCGCCGCGCGCCGTGCTGTGGGATTACATCAAGGGCCGGGTGGAAAAAGCCAAGGTCAGGAAGTGGGTGCGCTTTTCAACGCCGGTCCGCATGGTGGAATGGGACAAAAAGAAGAAACTGTTCAACGTCACCGTCCACGACCGCAGGAAAGACCGCATGTACACGGAGCAATTCGATAATGTAATTGTGGCCTCCGGGCATTTCTCCACCCCCAATGTGCCATTCTTTGAAGGCATCAACTCGTTCAATGGCCGCGTCATGCATGCCCATGACTTCAGGGATGCGCTGGAGTTCAAGGACAAGGATGTGCTGATCGTGGGCCGCAGCTATTCAGCCGAGGACATCGGCTCCCAGTGCTGGAAATACGGCGCGCGTTCCGTCACCGCGACCTATCGCACCAAGCCCATGGGGTTCAAATGGCCCGCCCGTTTCGAAGAGCGTCCGCTGCTGCAAAAACTTGTTGGCAAAACCGCGCATTTCAAGGATGGTTCCATCAAGGAAATCGACGCCATCATCCTCTGCACCGGTTATCAGCA
>JANMHO010000043.1:0-4386 GCA_031375195.1 Rhodobiaceae bacterium | reverse complement strand
AATCCGCCGCCGGGATTTAGTTTTGGCTCCACCAGATAGCCATCAAGGCCAGTTCCCATGATGGTTGTCACATCCTTGTGGACAAGGCCCTGCTTCAGCAATTCGCGGATCAAGAGGCCCATGCCGCCTGCCGCGTTGAAGTGATTCACGTCAGCCTTGCCGTTTGGATAAATGCGGGTCATCAGGGGCACGACTTTTGAGAGCTCGGCCAGATCCTTCCATGTCAGAATGATTCCCGCCGCCGCCGCCATGGCGATGAGATGCAGCGTGTGGTTGGTGGAGCCGCCAGTTGCCAGCAATCCCACAACGCCATTCACCACGGCCTTCTCGTCATAGATTTTTCCGATCGGCGTGTAGTTGTTTCCCAACGCGGTGATTGATAGCGCCTGAAGAGCTGATGCCTTGGTGATCTCGTCACGGAGCTCAGTGCCCGGATTGACAAAGGTCGTTCCCGGCAAGTGAAGCCCCATGATTTCCATGAGCATCTGGTTGGAATTCGCAGTTCCGTAAAATGTGCAGGTTCCCGGGCCATGATAGGATTGCGCTTCGGCTTCAAGCAGGGCGGCACGGTCGACTTTGCCTTCGGCGTAGAGCTGGCGGATTTTGCCTTTCTCTTCGTTGGGCATGCCCGACGTCATGGGGCCTGCGGGGATGAACACGGCGGGCAGATGGCCGAATGAGAGCGCACCGATGATGAGGCCGGGCACGATCTTGTCGCAGACGCCGAGATAGACCGCCGCATCAAACATCTGGTGTGAAAGGGCAATCGCAGTGGAAAGAGCTATGACGTCACGAGAAAACAGCGACAATTCCATGCCGGTTTCACCCTGGGTGACACCATCGCACATGGCTGGAACGCCGCCTGCGACTTGGGCTGTGCCACCTGCCTCGCGCGCTGCCCGCCGGATGATGTCGGGATAATGTTCAAAGGGCTGATGCGCTGAGAGCATGTCATTGAATGAGGTGACGATGCCGAGGTTTGGCCCGGCGCCGTTGCGCAACTGGTTCTTGTCATGGGGGCCGCAGGCGGCAAAGCCGTGGGCGATGTTGGCGCATCCCAGAGCTTTGCGCTTGGGTTGCTGGCTGACGGCCACTTCCATCCGGGCGAGATAGCGGGAGCGGGACGATTTGCTGCGCCCGACGATTTTTTCGGTGACTGCAGAAACAATAGAATGAACAGACATTGGGCTTTGCTCCGTCATGGACACCAGTAAAGTGTCAGGGGTTTTGGCGATCTCAAAAACGCGCGTATCGGCATGGCTTCAGCTGGTCCTTCGCCACGCGCCACATCTAGCACATCGCGCTTTTCCTGTCCTTCGATGTGCAAGCAGAGCAGCCTTGCTTCAAGCAGCGCTGGCAATGTGAACGTCAACCGTGGTTCGCCCGCGCCGGGGGCAGACATGGTTGTTATCCGCTGATCTCCGTTGGGGTCGATGGCCTTGGCCAAGTTATCCCCGCCGGGGAAAAAAGACGCCGTGTGACCGTCATTTCCCATTCCGAGGATGGCTACATCGATTTTGGTTTCGCCGGAAATTGGCCTGAATGCGGCATAGGCGCCGAGATTCTGAATCAGGCTCTCGCGCACGAGCCTCGCGTTGGACCGCTCGCTGCTTTCGGGGACCTGGCGCTCATCAACGAGAGTTACGGAAATTTTGCCCCATGGAATATCAATGCGGGAGAGAGCTTCAAAAAACAATCTTGGCGTTGCGCCGCCGGATACCGCGAGACAGGCCTTGCCATCTGATTTGACGCATTGGGCAAGGGCGCTGGCGACATCGCCGGCGAGCGCGGCTGCGAGGCCTTCACTGCTGTCAAACAATCGCTCCGCCGCGATCATCAGTCATCGCCTTCATGCCAGGTCCGGCCATCGCGCTCGATCAAGGCCACAGAAGCCGATGGCCCCCAGGTGCCTGATGTATAGGGCTTGGGCAGCTCAGGCGATTCTTTCCAATACTCAAGAATAGGGTCAATCCATTTCCACGCGGCGGTGACTTCATCGCGGCGCATGAACAGGGTCTGGTTGCCGCGCACGACATCCATGAGCAGCCGCTCATAGGCATCGGGATTTCTCACGCCAAAGGCATCGGCGAAACTCATGTCTAGCGGCACCGAGCGCAGGCGCATGCCGCCGGGTCCGGGATCCTTGATCATCAAAGTCAACTTCACGCCCTCATCGGGCTGCAGGCGAATAATCAACCGGTTGGATGATATGGCTCCGGCGCTCGCGTCAAATACCGAATGGGGAATGGGTTTGAACTGAACGACGATCTCGGACATGCGGGACGCCAGGCGCTTGCCCGAACGCATGTAGAAGGGAACACCGTTCCAGCGCCAGCTGCCGATTTCGGCTTTCAGGGCCACATAGGTTTCAGTCTTGGACGTGTCGGACCCGAGCTCTTCGAGATAGCCATTGACAGCGCCGCCCATGGAGGCTCCGGCGCGATATTGCCCGCGCACCGTATGGTTTGCGATATTTTCGGCCGTGATCGGCTTGAGAGACTGCAGGATTTTCAGCTTTTCATCGCGTACCGCGTTTGCATCAATGGAGGTGGGCGGCTCCATGGCGACTAGACACAAGAGCTGCAGCATGTGGTTTTGCACCATGTCACGCAGCGCCCCTGATGTATCATAGTACCCGGCGCGGCCTTCCACGCCCAGTGTTTCAGCCACGGTGATTTGCACGTGGTCAATGTGGGCTGCGTTCCAGATGGGTTCGAATAGGGCGTTGGCAAAGCGCAGGGCCATGAGATTTTGCACGGTCTCTTTGCCGAGGTAATGGTCGATGCGGTAAATCGAAGGCTCCGGAAAAATGCGGCCGATCTGCTCGTTCAGCGCCTTGGCTGACTCGCCATTTTTGCCCAGTGGCTTTTCCACCACGACACGGGAGTTGGGCGTCACCAGATTGTGTTGGCCCAAACGCTCGCAAATGGGGCCGAACAGATCTGGTCCCACAGCCAGATAGTATACGCGGATACGATCCTGTTCCGGCCGCAAGGACTTTTCCAGCTCAGACCAGCCCTGCTCCTGACTGGGTTCAGCCGCGACGTAGTCGAGACGTTCAATAAAGCGTTGGCAGAGGACTTGCTGACGGTGCTCCGGGGCGACATGGGCTTCGATGGCCGCCAAGGCAAAGGCCCGGAAGGCGTCGCGCGTCATGGCGCGGCGAGATGACCCGACTATGCGCGCGTCAACCGGGATTTGACCTTGCACGTCGCGATGAAACAACGCTGGCAGCAATTTGCGCTTTGCCAAATCGCCAGTGGCGCCGAACACAACCAGGTCAAAAACATCAACGGGAATTGTCCTTGGCGTCATATCTTCTTACACATTCCTAATTTGAGGTACGTTCATCAAAATGGCGATCTACACGCCACCCAACCGTTTTGCAATAAGTCAATTCCATTGATTTATTGATTTTTGAGTGAGGTTCGGCGAAGAATAGCAGAAAATTGGAGGGGAAATATGATTGTTTGCTGCGGTGAAGCGCTGATCGACATGCTGCCGCGAAAAGCTGCCGATGGCGCTGCGGTTTACCAGCCTTTCAATGGCGGTTCGATTTTCAACACGGCGATAGCGCTCGGCAGGATGGGCATAAAGACCGGGTTTTTCAGCGGACTTTCAACGGATTTCTTCGGCGACAGCCTGAAGGCTGGCTTGCAGGAAAGCCATGTGGATTTGAAATACATCAGGATTTGGGACCGGCCTTCCACATTGGCCTTTGTGAAGCTCGACAATGGCAATGCGCGCTACTCGTTCTTTGATGACAATTCGGCCGGCCGCATGTTGACCAGGAAGGACTTGCCCAAACTCGCAACCGATGTCGAGGCTTTGCATTTTGGCTCCATCAGCCTCATTGCGGAACCCGGCGCTTCAACGCTTGAAGCCCTGATGAAACGCGAAATGAAAAAACGGGTGATCTGCTTTGATCCCAATATCCGCCCCACCCTGATCAAGAACCGCAAGGAATATCTGGCGCGTGTCAGCCGGCTCATCGCGATGTGCGATATTCTCAAAACCTCCGATGAGGATGTTGAGTGGATCACCGGCGCGGATGATCTGGCGGGAGCGGCCAAGAAGTGGCTGCGGGCAGGCGCCAAGGTTGTGATTGTCACCAAGGGCGGCGAAGGTGTTGAGGCTTTCAGCAAGAAAATTTCCGTGAAACTGCCTTCGGTGAAAGTCGCGGTGGTGGATACGGTGGGGGCGGGCGATACGTTCACGGCTGGAATCCTGGCCTCGCTTTCCAAAGCTGGCAAACTGAACAAGGCCGCGATGGCAAGCCTTGACGAAGCGGCGCTCAATGCCGCGCTGGGTTTCGCCGCGCGCGCCGCCGCCATCACGGTTTCACGCGAAGGCGCCAATCCGCCCTGGGCCCATGAACTTTCCAGT
>JANMHO010000042.1:0-2565 GCA_031375195.1 Rhodobiaceae bacterium | reverse complement strand
GCTTGTGAACAAGGCTTGGCGTTCGCGCAATAATGTTGCACAAATGCCCCATGAAGCGGGCCGCCACACTTGATTTGACCGATTTTAAAATCCTGCGGGAACTGCAGCGCAATGGGCGTTTGACCAATGTGGAGCTTGCATCCCGGATTGGGCTGTCGCCGCCGCCCACCTTGCGGCGGGTGCAGGTATTGGAAGCCCAGGGCTATATCGCGGGTTACCGGGCGCTGCTGGACGCTGCGAAGCTGGGCTTTGACGTGCAGCTTTTCGCCATGGTCGGCCTCAAAAGCCAGAGCGAGGCGGAGCTTCATGCCTTTGAGGCGCGGGTGGCCGAATGGCCTGAGGTGCGCGAGGCCTATGCGCTTTCGGGCGAGGTGGATTTCATTCTGCGCTGCGTGGGGGCCGAGCTTTCCGAGCTGCAGGATTTCGTGATCAAGACACTGACGGCTGCCCCCAATGTGGACAGCGTGAAGACCACCATGATCATGCGGGTTTCAAAATATCAGCCGGGGGTTCCGCTGCGGTGAACAGGGCTGGGTGGTTCAGTTTGGTCTCATCGGCGGCGACGGCGGTTGTTGTCGGGTTTGCCTCCAGCATCCTGATTGTCATGCAGGCGGCGCAGGCCGTGGGGGCTAGCCCAGCGCAACAGGCTTCCTGGGCTGCGGTGTTGTGCTTTGGCATGGGAGTTACATCCTTCTATCTGAGCTGGCGCCACAGGATGCCGATCATCACCGCGTGGTCAACGCCGGGAGCCGCCCTCATTGCCACGAGCGCTGCGGGGGTGACTTATGAAAATGCGCTGGGGGCGTTTGTGGTGGCGGGTGTGCTGATGTGTCTGGCAGCTTTGGTGAAGCCGCTGGCGCGCGCCATCGCGCAAATTCCGGCCCCCATTGCCGCGGCCATGCTGGCCGGCGTGCTGCTGAAATATACGCTTGGCGTGCCGCTTGCTGTCTTGGCGATGCCTGCGTTTGTGGTGCCGCTGATCATCGTATTTTTTGGATTGCGCGCGAGTTATCCTTTGGTTGTGGTTCCGGTGATTGTGGTTCTGGGTGTGGCGATGGCGGCCTATTCGGGTGGTTTCCCGGGAGCGTGTTGTGATGTTGGGGTGACGGCGCTGGTGTGGACCACGCCCCAGTTTCATTGGGCGACGATTTTGAGCCTGGGCGTGCCATTGTTTCTGGTGACGATGGCATCGCAGAACCTGCCGGGCTTTGCCGTGTTGCGCGCCGCGGGTTATGAGCCGCCAGTTTCATCGTGCCTGCTGGTGACAGGACTGGGTTCGGTGGTGATGGCCCCCTTCGGCAGCCACTCGGTCAACATGGCAGCGATCACCGCGTCATTGGTGACGGGGCCTGACACGCACCCCGACAAGGACAAGCGCTGGCTGGTGGCATGGCCTTATCTGGTTTTGTATGTTTTGGTCGGGCTCGCTGCCGCAATGTTTGTGGGCGTGCTGGGCGCGTTGCCTGCGGCATTGATTACAACGATTGCCGGGCTGGCGCTGTTTTCACCGCTGATGGGAAGTGTGGTGGCGATGCTGAAAGAGCCGCGCGATATCGAGAGCGCTCTGGTAACGTTTCTGGTGACGGCTTCGGGATTCTCGTTTTATGGCGTGGGATCGGCGTTCTGGGGGCTGGTGGCAGGGGTTGTGCTGTTTGGGGCGCGAAGGTGGAAGAGTAAAGTGAGGCTGTGAGGACGGCCCCTCTCCCGATTTGCGGTTCCCGCAAATCGCCCTCTCCCACAGAGGGGCGGGGGCTGAGGTAAGAGAATGATTAGGAGGTGAGATGTGACTGTTCCTGAAACTTCGCTTCATGATTTTGCGCTGACCGGGATTGATGGCAAATCCATGCCGCTTTCGCAGTTTGCGGGCCGCGTGGTGCTGCTGGTGAACACGGCGTCCGAATGCGGGTACACGCCGCAGTATCAAGGGCTGGAGAAGCTTTGGCTTGATTACAAAGACAAGGGGCTGGTTGTTGTGGGCGTTCCCTGCAATGATTTTGGAGGGCAGGAGCCGGGGGAGGCTTCCGACATTGCGACCTTCTGCGAGGTGAACTATGGCGTGACTTTTCCTTTGTCCGCGAAGACTGCGGTGAGCGGGGAGGCGGCGCATCCGCTTTATCAATGGGCTGGCAAGCAGGCTGGCATGTTGGGGCGGCCCACCTGGAATTTTCATAAATATCTGTTGGGGCGGGATGGGAAGTTTGTGGACTGGTTTTCAACGCCCACAAAACCGCAATCCGGCAAGATCATTGCGGCTGTCGAGCGGGCGTTGGCGGAAGCGGGCGGTTAAGCCCACTTCACTTTCAGGATTTCATAGGATTTGCCGCCGCCGGGGGTGTTGACCTCGACGCTGTCGCCCTTCTTTTTGCCGATAATGGCGCGGGCGATGGGCGAGCTGATCGATATCTTGCCCTTCTTCACGTCGGCTTCGAACTCGCCGACGATCTGGTAGGAGGCTTCGTCCTCGCTGTCTTCATCCACCAGGGTGACCTTGGCGCCGAATTTCACGGTTTCGCCCGAGAGCTTCGAGATATCGATGATTTCGGCGCGGCTGATCTTGTCCTCAAG
>JANMHO010000388.1:0-2162 GCA_031375195.1 Rhodobiaceae bacterium | reverse complement strand
GATTTCACAACACGTTCACGCAAATCCAAAGAATAAGCTCGAGCCATGCATGCTGACCTCCATTCAGCACACATGTTGAATCAAAATCAGACTGATTTGGGAAGACCCGGCGATTCAGTCAAAGTCAGAAAGGCTCTAGATGGTCCGAGTGAGCTTGATAAAACCTTTGCGGGAAGTTATCCGGTGCCGGAATTCGATAGGGAAAGAAATTTGGTGCGGAAATTCATCAGCGAGGACGATCTCGAAACGTTCGAGGGGTGGCTCAGATATCAAGCCGTCGGCATGGCGACACTCACGCCGAGTGAGATAAAAATGTGGCGTGGTTACTTCAATGACAGAAAAGAGCGCAGCCTTTCTAGCGGCAAGGTGGGCTTGATGAAGCTCAAACCTATTCCGGGCGAATATCGGTACGCTGTGGCAGTTCGTGAAGGCTCCGATCTCTGGTTGGTTTTGTGGGTACGGAAATCACGAAAGGGCGAAATTTTCGCGATGATACCGCGCAATGATCGTGACTGGGACGCTCACACAAGCTATCACCTCAACGGCACAATGCACTCGAAAAGCTTTGGCAAGACCTTTCATCCGCAGAGACGCCAACCTTTGACGGGCACGTTTCGCGGAACAGAACAGTTCCCAGGAATTGGTGGGTTCGAACCAAAAAGTGTCGGTGCGATTTGCGATCCGACCGCTTTCATCGGGATTGTCGAAGTTGCCGCTGGTGTATTGGGGCCTGTTGATGGCACAGTTGTTGTTGAACTCGTAGAACCAAACTGCGAGCCGACGCCTTTTTCCTCTGCTCCCCTCGTTCGGCAAGAAGTCTTTCAGGAATCCATCCCGTGGATTGTGGTTAGAGTCTTCTCGTGAGAACATCTGCATTGCTGCTTCACTTCCACTTCTGCCCCCGAGGCGACATCAGAAGCGATGTGGTCGACGTTGCCTCAAGTCCGGACGGAGGCCCCAGCTCGTTGGCCCGGCCATGCCCCTTTATTGATTCACGCCCTTGATCGCAGCAGCAACACGTGAGCAGCGCCACCCAAAGCCCGGAGCCTCGCTTCTCAAATCCCGTCGATTTTTTTAGCCATGATGGCGATGGCCTTCTGGTAAACCGTGGCGGCATTCCAGCCCTGGATGGCGGCGAAACTTGCCTGTCCGGGCTGATAGCCCTCGCCTGCCACAAAACCATGGGCCGCCAGAAATTTGGCCGTTGAAGCCAAGGCGTCGGCTTTGGTGTTGAGATTGACGCCGCCCTTGCCGTCGCCATCGGTGCCATAGAGCAAAATGTTTTTTGGCAGGAATTGTGTCTGCCCCACTTCGCCGTGCATGGCGCCTTTGGAGGATGCGGTGAGAACACCCCGGTCAACCAGCTTCAACGCCGCGTAGAGCTGCTCGGTGAAAAACGCGGTTCTGCGGCAGTCATAGGCAAGGGTGGCCACCGCCGACAAGGTTTGCTGGTTGCCAAGATAGCTCCCAAAGCCCGTCTCCATGCCCCAAATCGCCAGCAGCGGGCCGGGCGGAACGCCGTAGCGCTTTTCGAGCGACGCAAAAAGTGGACCATTGGCTTTCTTCAGGGATTTGGCCCGCGCGATGATCCCGGCAGCGCCCCGCTTCTGCATGAAGGCGCCAAGCGACAGCTTGAAATTTTTCTGGCCGCGGTCTGCCTTGATGGTTCCGGTTGAATAGCGTGTGTCCGCCAAAACCGTGAGGGCCTTGGGACTAACGCCCTTGGCCTTGGCCTCCGCGGCAAATGCCGTCTTCCATTTTTCAAATCCCGCAGCCTTGTTGCCGCATTTGGCGGCCTGTGCCGCCGCAGTCCACATCATGACAACCGCCATACAAACCAACGCCGCGCCCACAAACCTCATCCCGGTCCTCATTTCCCAAAAATCGCGGGCGGACATTGCCAAAATCCCCAGACCTTGTCAGCACCTTCCAGCCGGATTATGGGACCCCATGAAAAATCATATCGAACGCCTTTTCCCAACCCACATTTACCGCGCTGAAATTCCAGCCGCGGCGGCGCTTAATCTGGAGCTGGAGGATGCGAGCATGGCCCTCAGCCTGCACGATGCCAAAGGCAGGCGCTGGTGCGAGAAACATGGCTATGCCGGTTACACGTCCTACGCCTCGATCAATGATCTGGCCCGGCGTTCAAAGCCCTTCGC
>JANMHO010000362.1:0-2802 GCA_031375195.1 Rhodobiaceae bacterium | reverse complement strand
GGCACCGAAGCCCTGCACGTGCTCCGCGCTGAAAAAGGCTTCATCGTCATCGGTGACGAGACCGACGGCACGACAACGCCCATCGATGTGGGACTCGAAGGTCTCGTCTCAAAGAAGAAAGCAGACTTCATCGGCAAGCGTTCGCTGGAGCAGAGCTTTTTGAAAGCGCCAAACCGCAAGCAGCTTGTTGGGCTTCTCACCGAAGTGCCAACGGATGTGCTGCCGGACGGGGCTTATGCGGTGCGGGCGTTGAAGGACAAGCCGCCGATGGAAATGACCGGCCAGGTCACGTCGTCGTATCATTCGCCCACGCTGGAACGCTCCATCGCCATGGCGCTGATTGAGAATGGGCGGGCGCGCATGGGTGAAACTCTTACATTCCCCATTGACGGCAACAAGGTGATACGGGCCAAAATTGTCGATCCGGTTTTCTATGACAAGGAAGGGGCGCGGCAGAATGCCTGATCTTTATGTCGAAAGCCCCCTCGCCCACCGCAACTCGCCCGAGGGACTGAGCATTGACCTGCGCGAAATCAAGGATCGTGGCATGGTTGATTTGCGCGGGATTGCCTCGGATAAAAAATTCATGGCGGCGGCGAAGAAAGTTCTGGGACTCGATTTGCCCAAGACACCCCGCAGCAGTGTTTCCTGGGGCGACGTGAAGGCGTTGTGGCTCTCCATCGACCAGTGGCTCATCCTGTGCCCGCGCGCCAAGGCCGCGGAACTCGCCGCCGTGCTCACGGCCGAACTCGGCGTCATTCATTCCCTCGCCGTTGATGTCTCTGACATGCGCGCTGTTCTGCGCCTCGAAGGCGAAGGGGTGCGTGAAGTTTTGCTGAAGGGTTCTTCGCTGGATTTGCTCAGCGGTGACTACGGGCCCGGCGCCGTGCGCCGCATGCGCTACGCTGAAATCGCGGCGCTGCTTCATATTGTTGAAGAGACCGTGTTTGATATCTATGTCTTCCGCTCCTACGCTGATTATGCGTGGGATTTCCTTCTGGCAACAGCGCGCGAGGCTTCCAGGGTGACGTTGTTCGGGAAACAGGCAGGCCTGCCCTGACATCTCGCTAGGGCAACAGTTCACAAATTCAAGGCCTCGCTCACAGGCATGTGAACGAATTTTTAATCATGTTACGGAGGCGTGAATTTTCACGCATATCAATCGGTCAACGCGTTGATAAATAACATGTTTCACCTGCACTTCTTGTTATCATGGTTTACTGGATCATGTGATTTTTCTGGCTATATTCAACTCATCGAAAGCGCGATAACCGCGGTTTCAAAAACCAAGTTGAACACACAAACCAGAGGATACCATCATGAAGAAGTTCGCAGTTTCACTTATCGCATTGGCCGCCATTTCCGGTGCAGCTTTCGCTGCCGCTGACGACCATGCACGTGCATTTGACTACACCCCTTCCAAAGTTGGAAGCGTCCACACCAGCGCGCTGTCAACAATGGGCACGATCAATAAATCGGAAAAGCCAAACTACATCAACGGATCACAGCTCCGTTAATCAACAGCAAACGAATGAGAGTCAGGCCGGGCTTATTGCCCGGCCTTCAATTTTGGTGTCAGCCCCCAGACATCCTGCCGAACCCGCCGATGTGACAGAGGTTCGGCGCCTGCTTTCTGATGAAGCGGGCCAAATCGATCAGCCGCACCGCCGTTTAACCGTCCTGCCTGAAGATGGTCCCGCAGGCCGGTTCTTCCTTGAGGACAAGACACTGCCTTGGTGAAAGCAAGCTTTGCGCCGTTGCGAATTGAACCGTGCTGCCTGTCGTGGAGGACGCGGTGTTTGACATCAATGTGTTCCGTTCCTGCGCGGATTGCGCGTGGGATTTCCTGCCTGCCAGCGCGCGCCAGCCCGCAGGCGTGACGCTGTTTGGGCAGCAGCCAGCCAATATCCAGTGCCTTTCAGGGTTGCGGTTCACAAATTCAAGACCTCGCTCACGCGCTTGTGAACGGATTTTTAATCATGTTACGGAGGCGTGAATTTTCAAACACCCTCGAGCTGCAATGCATTGATAATTAACGAGTATCGGATTTAAATTTTGTTATCATGGTTTATTGGCCAAGCGGATTTTTTTTGAATACAACGTGTGCATCGAAAGCGCGATGAACGCGGTTTCAAAAGCCAAGTTAAACACACAAACCAAAGGATACTATCATGAAGAAGTTCGCAGTTTCACTTTTCGCCTTGGCCGCCATTTCTGGTGCAGCTTTCGCTGCTGCTGACGACCATGCACGTGCATTCGACTACACCCCTTCCAAAGTTGCAAGCGTCGACACCAGCGCGCTGTCAACAATGGGCTCGATCAATAAATCGGACAAGCCAAACTACATCAACGGATCACAGCTCCGTTAATCCCGACAATCTCAACCGGGAAGTCAGGCCGGGCTCCATGCCCGGCCTTTTTATGTGCCTGGCGGCAATGCCCGCCAGCCACTCATCGCGGCAGCGTGAATGCTTCAGTAGTCACGTTAACGTGACCACACGCAACGAAACCGCAAGGCGAGGTGTTGCGTAATTGATACTGAATACCCTACCAAGCAAACCCAACACAACAAAGGATACCATCATGAAGAAGATCGCAGTTTCACTTATCGCCCTGGCCGCCATTTCTGGTTCAGCTTTCGCTGCCGCTGACGACCATGCACGTGCATTTGACTACACCCCTTCCAAAGTTGGAAGCGTCGACACCGGCGCGCTGTCAACAATGGGCTCGATCAATAAATCGGACAAGCCAAACTACATCAATGGATCGCAGCTCCGTTAATCCCGACAATCTCAACCGGGA
>JANMHO010000343.1:0-5573 GCA_031375195.1 Rhodobiaceae bacterium | reverse complement strand
CCCACGAAAGCGAAGAGATAGACCTCGATGAAAGCTATCGCCGTGGAAAACAGGATTGAAGCGACAAGAAGCGGCAAAAACGGCCTGGTGTAATGCCAGGCAAACGCCAAAGGCTTCGCGGCGGGCTTTTCAGGCCTGTTTAAGGGGAAGGAATCGACAAAGTTTTCAAGCCACACAAAAAATCGGGTGATCATGGGGCGCTTATAGCGCCTTCGGCTGGGTGCGGTCAAAGACCTGATGGCCATCTGCAATTATAACTCAGGTTGTTGAATTAGCAGCGAAAATCATCGGCCTTGCGGCATGGCCATGAATGCCCTGCCGCCGATCGTTCACACGCGCCACACCACGAGGCTTGTTCGGAAGCATCGGCTTGATGACGGCCCACTCAAGATCACTGAGTTCATAGCGCATGATTCGCGGCTCCAGTTTAGGAGCTTGAATCACACCCAGGCCAACACCTTCAATGGCAAACCGCTATGTCTGGAATAGCCCAATGACCGGACATACGGCCGAAGCCGCCAAATTGACGCGATTGACCCAAAGCGGAGCTTGCTGCCAATTCGCATCGGCCAATGTTGGATCATACCATTTTGTCAAATCTATATCGCTGGGCGCGGAGATGGCCGACATAGCCGACCCCTGCCTCCCCGGACGACACTACCACCACACCAAATCGCTTGCGCTGGCCGCGAGCAATGGGACATACTTCTCTAGAGAATCCCCGTTAGGAGACTGGGAAGTGAAGCTACTCCGCTCATGACCGGCAGTTTGCACAGTCAGCTGTGGCGAGACACCGAGATTGCAAGGCTGTTTTCGCCCGAGGCGGAGCTTGCCGGGGTACTCCGTTTCGAGGTGGCGCTTGCGGCCGCGCAAGCTGCATCCGGCATTGTCACTGGTGACGCTGCGTTGGCCATCGAAAAGGCCTGCGGGGTGTTTGTTCCGGACATGGAGCTGCTCAAGGCAGGCATTGGCCGCGATGGCATGATTGTGCCTGAGCTGATCCACCAGATTCGGGCGACAATTTCCTCTCCTCATAGGGACGCCTTGCATCTCAGATCCACCAGCCAGGATGTGATAGATACCGTCAGCGTGCTCGCCATAAAGTCAGCGCTCGAAATCATCTCGCAGCGCCTTACTGGCATCATCGCTCAACTCGACGGCATCCGTGCTGTAGGCGAGATTCCACAGATGGCCCGCACGCGCATGCAACGCGCTCTTCCATTCACGCTCATCGCTCGTATCGAAGCCTGGCAGTCTCCACTCTGTCGTCATTTGGAACGGCTTCTTGAACTTCGTCCAAGACTGCTTGTCATTCAGGTTGGCGGTCCTATCGGAATTGACAATGGTCCGTGGATAAAGGACCTGGCTCGATCACTTGGTCTAGCAGCACCATCCCGCAGTTGGCATACCGCACGGGATGGGCTAGCGGAACTTGCGTCCTGGACATCTCTTCTGACGGGAAATATCGGCAAGCTCGGCCAAGACATCGCCATGATGGCCCAGAACGAGGTCGGTGAAGCTGTAATGTCAGGTGGAGGGAAATCTTCCGCCATGCATCACAAATCAAATCCTGTTGCGGCTGAAGTTATCGTGGCACTTGCCCGCTACAACGCAGCACTGCTAACCGGCGTTCACGTGGCGCTCGTCCACGAGCAGGAGCGTTCGGGAGCAGCGTGGTTGCTCGAGTGGATGACGCTTCCATCGATGCTTGAGACAACCGGCGCAGCGCTTCGCCACAGTGCCGATCTCCTTTCCCGCATCAGTTTCACGAGCGGTGCCAGGTGAGACCGCCGCGCTCGGCTGGAGGTCATCGGCGCCGGGACCTCCGAATCTTTGCCCTCCCTGGCACCGGGGGATAGGGCATGAGTGGTTCGATCCTAGAGCGCTATGACGTTGGGTGGAATCACCAAAGCATCTCCCTCCCCCTTGCGGGGAGGGATTAAGGGTGGGGGTCGCTCCGAACCTGCCGCATATTGTTTGAGCCTTTATTTTCACCACTGCCCGACCCCCACCCCAGCCCTCCCCACAAGGGGGAGGGAGTTTCTGGGTCGATCAAAAGTCATTCCGCTCTAGTGTGATGACGGTCGCGAGACGTCCGCAGGCGGCCCTTCTGCGACATGGCAACGGTTGCCAACAATGGCCGCTTTCGCCTCGGAAACAGACATACGTGCATGATTTAACCATGCCCGTTTATGAATTCACGCCCTGGCCAAATCGCAGGTTTAACCTTGTGGTGACAGGCCTGTTGCTTTGCCTGTCATATCTGCGGGGCGCTTATAGCGCCTTCGGCTGGGGGCGGTCAAAGCCAAGGAGGGGCAGGCGTGTCGAGGGCCAGCATGCTTGGCAGTATTCTGCGCTGCACGGAGTTCAACCCCAGAACATTTGGGATGATCCAGCGGCGCAGGACTTTCGCCACGAGGCCGTTTGCCGTCAGAAGATTTGTGGGCTGCGCGGTGAGTTTAAGCACTTTTGCGCCTATTGGATGGCGGTTTGCGGTGTATTCGCCAGCGCGACCTTGGTCTATCAGCCATGCCAGCCAGCATGCGTCTTCAATTCCGAGGTTCATGCCACGGCCACCGACCGGGGAGTGTATGTGGGCGGCATCGCCCGCCAGATATACGTTGCCCTTCTGATAGGTTTCGACTTGGCGGTAACTGATGCGAAATTCCGACTGCCAGACGACACGGCTTGGTTTGGCTTCCGCAGGCAATAAATTCATGGTGCCTGGCCTGGTTGTAATAAAGCGGCCAAAGCCTTCCCGCATGGGAATAAAAGCAACGACATGGTCTTCGCGAAGAGTTGCCACAGCTTGGTCCCAGGGAAAGGGCCAGGCGTCCAGTTCCACATCAGCCAAGCCAAAAACCTGTTCAGCGCTTTCGCCAGGAAATCCGAGGCCGAGGGACTTTCTGACGGTGGAGTGCGAACCGTCGGTGCCAATCAAAATATCCGCCACAGCGGAACTGCCATTGCTCAGGCCAATTTCGATTTTGCCGCCCGCCGCCTTGAAACCCTCCAGGGCGGTTCCACGCTCCACAGTTCCGCCATGGCGGGCCAGTGTGCTTGCCAATACCTCTTCGGTTCTTGACTGAGGCAGGCTGAGAAGAAAATTGAAGCGGTGCCTAGCAAGATTCAAATTGAAGTAGAACAGTGGTTGCGAATTGTGCCGCACCAGGAGCTGGTTTATTCTGTGCCCGGCCGCGAGAAGTTCTTCCGTGGCACCCGATTGTTCCAGCAGGTCCAAGGTGCGGGGGTTTATGGCGAGAGCGCGTGATTGGCGCGAAACTTCCAAGTCGGGGTCCACGGCGCGAGGTGAATAGCCACGGCGGCGCAATTCAATGGCCGCGGTGAGGCCGACAGGGCCGCTGCCCGCGATGAAAATTTCAATATCCTTGCCCTGTTGCATGATGCCTACGCGATCATTGCATGAATTCCTCCGGTTTGCCATGCTATGGCTTCCGCAGATGGACACACATTCACGCGTGATTCCCCTGATAATTGCTTCGGCGCTGTTCATGGAAAACATGGATTCGACGGTGATTGCCACGTCGCTTCCGGCGATTGCGGCTGATCTGGGAACAGATCCCATCGTTTTGAAGCTGGCGTTCACCACGTATCTCTTGAGCCTCACGGTTTTCATTCCCACCAGTGGCTGGCTGGCGGACAGGTTTGGGGCCAAGCATGTGTTTCGCGCCTCCATTGTGGTGTTCATGCTGGGGTCTATTGCGTGCGGGGCTTCACAATCATTAGGTTGGCTGGTGGCGGCGCGAGCATTGCAGGGTGTGGGTGGCGCCATGATGGTGCCGGTGGGGCGTATCATCATGCTGCGGGAAATTCCCAAGTCGCAGCTTGTTGACGCGTTGGCCTGGCTCACGATACCGGCCCTGCTGGGGCCCTTGGTCGGGCCACCCATTGGCGGATTTATCACCACCTATTTTGACTGGCGCTGGATATTCTGGATGAATATTCCCATAGGGCTCTTGGGCATTGGGCTGGCGACATGGCTGATGCATGACACCACAATCGAAGGTGTGCCGCCGCTTGACGTGCGCGGGTTTCTGCTTTCGGGGTTGGGACTGTCAGCCTTGGTATTTGGGTTTACGGTGCTGGGGCGCGATTTACTGCCCGGCCAAACGCCTTCCGCTTTGATCATGTTGGGCGCGGTTTGCGTGGCACTTTATTTGCGCCATGCCGCGCGTGTCGCAGAGCCTATTCTTGACCTCAGATTGATGCGCAATCCGACGTTTTATGCCGGTGTCGTGGGCGGCAGTCTGTATCGGATTGGCATTGGCGCAATTCCATTTTTGCTGCCCTTGATGTTGCAACTTGGGTTCGGCTACTCAGCGTTTGAATCTGGTGTGCTCACATGCGCTGCCGCAGTTGGCGCGATTGCCATGAAGTTTACAACCGCGCGGTTGCTGCGCCGCTTTGGCTTCCGGCAGTTGCTTGTCATCAATGGCGCCCTGTCTTGCGGGCTCATGGCGAGCTATGGGCTGCTAGCGCCTGCCACATCAATTGGCCTGATCGTCATTGTGTTTCTGGCCGGCGGCTTTCTGCGATCCCTGCAGTTCACGGCTATGAACGCCTTATCCTATGCGGACATCGAAAGGGATGAAGCGGGCCAGGCGACCAGTCTCTACACAGTGGCCCAACAATTGTCGCTTTCGGCGGGCGTCGCTGTCGCCGCCGCAATTCTGGAAGCCACCCAATGGGCGCGGGGCGATCTTACAATCATAGCCGAGGATTTTTCTGTGGCGTTCTTTTGCGTGGCGCTGATTGCGGTATTTTCAGTAGTGCCATTTGCGAAGTTGAAACCATACGCCGGCGCTTCGGTGTTGGGACGGGAGATTGAGACGGGAGCTTAGACCTAAGCAGCCGTCACAAAACTGTCGAGCACCCGTTTTTCGCCGGCCTTGTCGAAGGCGATGGTGAGTTTGTTGCCGTCAACTGAAGTTACGCGGCCATAGCCGAATTTTTGGTGGAAGATGCGGTTGCCCTTGGTGAACGACGGGCTGTCGGACTCGCGGACGGTCATTTCGCCTTCGATGAATTTGGGTGTGGCGCGAAGGGCTTCGCCCTTGCTCCAGCGGTCCTGGGCGCGTTGCCAGCCGGGTGTGGCGTAGGTGTTGGTGAAGGGTTTGGTTTCCTCAAAGCGGCTGGCGCCGTAGCCGCCGTATGGGTTGCTCATGGGGGCAACCTCAACGAAGGCTTCCGGCAACTCATCCACAAAGCGCGAGGGCAGCGCGTTTTGCCACATGTTGTGGACGCGACGGTTTTGCGCGAAGGAAATAAAGGCGCGGCGCTTGGCCCGCGTGATGCCGACATAGGCAAGGCGGCGCTCTTCTTCCAATCCGGCACGGCCCTTTTCATCAAGCGCGCGCTGATGGGGGAACAGACCCTCTTCCCAGCCGGGCAGGAAAACCGTGCCGAATTCAAGGCCTTTGGCGGAGTGAAGCGTCATGATGTTGACCTTGTCTTCGTTCTCACCGCCTGAGTCCCTGTCCATCACCAGGGCAATGTGCTCGAGGAAGCCCGCCATGTTTTCGAAATCACCCATGGACCGCACGAGTTCCTTG
>JANMHO010000292.1:0-5519 GCA_031375195.1 Rhodobiaceae bacterium | reverse complement strand
TAGATGGCGGAGAACAACCCGAGTGGCCCGGCCACCAGGATTGCGATGAAGGTGATAAGCAGCGTTCCCGCCAGCAAGGGCAGGATGCCAAAGGAAGCGGGCGTGGCGGTGGGCGCCCAATGGGTGCCGAACAAAAACTCAACCGGTGAAATCTCGCCAAAGAAAACCAGCGTCTCGAGCAAGACAGAAAACACAATGCCAATCGTCGTGACAATGGCGACACCCGAGCTGGCCAGCAAAACCATCTTGACGATTTGCTCAAAAATATTGCGGGCGCGGAACTTGGCCGTGATGAGCGGGTAAGCGCCAGCGATGGCGGCTGTCCCGAGGATAGCCGCTGCCGCAGGCATGATAATTGATTGGGATCCGGCGCTGAGCAAAACAGCAAGTGTCGCGATGGCCGATGCGCCGAAGCCCATGGAAGCAAGAAGAAGCCCGTGATAGCTGGGCATGGAATGCAGGGCGCCAGTGGCTGCGTTGCGCAACCCTTGGGCGCGCCTACGGCCGGCAAGGAAGCCGAGCACCGTCAATCCCGCGATTATCAAGAGCGTCCAGGCGGTCATAAGCTTTGCGTCCCTGTTTTAACGGCATTCACCTCTTTGGGTGATTGGTCATCGAATGGGGCCGGATTGGTACATCCGCAACGCCAGCCCCATTCGCCTGTTCAGGTCCTACTTAAGACCGTCAACCTTGAGAACGTCCATGGCAAGGGCCATGGCGCGTGATTTTTCAGCGGCATCGCCTGGAAGGGTGATGAGGCCCTTATCGGACAGATAGCCGTCTTCGCCAATGGCCTTGTCTGAAACATATTCGGCCACGAATTCAGCCATGCCGGGAATTGTGCCGACATGCTGCTTCTTGGCATAGACATAGAGTGGGCGGGCCAGCTTGTAGTCGCCTGAGGCCACGGTTTCGTAGCTTGGCGTAACGCCGTCAATTTCAATTCCCTTGATGGTGCTTGAATTTTCTTCAAGGAAAGAGAAGCCGAAAATGCCGAGTGCGGCCGGGTTGGCCTGCAGTTTCTGCACAATGAGATTGTCGTTCTCGCCAGCTTCAACATAGGCGCCATCTTCGCGGACAGCTTTCCAGACAGCGTCGTAAGCCTTTGCATCGGCCTTCTTCATGGCTGCAAGCGATTCAAACTTGGAAGCGCCAGCTTCAAGGGCGAGCTCGGCAAATGAATCGCGTGTGCCCGAGGTGGGTGGCGGGCCCAATACTTCGATCTTTTCAGCGGGAAGTGAAGCGTCAATGTCGCTCCACATCTTGTAGGGGTTGTCGACCAGCTTGCCATCCTTGTCAGGAACCTGCCTGGCAAGCGCCATGAAAATCTGTTGCTTGGTCAACTTGAATTCTGGAGCCTCTTTGGAAGCGGAAAGTGTAAGGCCGTCAAAGCCGATCTTGATTTCAACAATGTCAGTCACGCCATTCTTGGCGCAATCCTCAAATTCGCTCTTCTTGATGCGTCGCGATGCATTGGTGAAGTCCGGGTGAGCCTCGCCAGTTCCAGCGCAGAACAGCTTCATGCCGCCGCCAGTGCCGGTTGATTCAACAACGGGTGTCTTCATGCCGGAGGTCTTGCCGAAGTTTTCGGCAACGGCGGTCGTGAAAGGATAAACCGTTGACGAGCCAACGATGCGGATTTCATCACGCGCCATTGCTGGTCCGGTAAATAGTGCGAGCGCACTCACTGTCAAAAGAATTTTCTTCATCTCTGCGATCTCCATGTGAACAGAACGGCCGCGAACCTAGGAACCATTGATGAAGCTTATGCAACGGAATAATTACAGTATTGTGACAAGTCAAGATATTGAATTATATATGATTTTATTTTGAAGGCAGGCGAATGGTGAAATTGCTGCCCACGCCGGTCTGCGATGTCACAATCAGGCGGCCGCGATGGCGGTTGAGGATATGCTTGACGATTGCCAGGCCCAGGCCGGTGCCGCCCCGCGACCGGCTTTCCTGCACGCTGATGCGGTAGAAACGCTCGGTTAGCCGTGGAATATGTTCTTCCGCGATGCCGGGCCCCTGGTCAATGATGGAGAGCAATGCAAATCCGCCCCTGGAGGAACCCTCGAGCGTCACGGTGCCCTTGGATCCCGAATATTTGATGGCATTCTCAACCAGATTAAGCAAAACCTGCACCAGCTCATCCCAGTCGCCCGCCACGGTCAGGGGCGAAGTCAGATTGATCTGCAGTTTGATGTTTTCAGTTTGCGCCAGTCCCGACAGCACATCGCAAACATGGCTCGCCACTTTTGCCAGATCAACCACGCCCGAGGGGTGCAAATGCTCATTCATCTCAATCCTCGAAAGCGAGAGCAGGTCATCAATAAGCCGCTTCATCCGCTGCGCCTGGCCTTGCATGAGAATGAGAAACTTGCCGCGCGCCGCGTCGTCAGCCTTTGCCGCCCCTTGCAGGGTTTCAATGAACCCGGAAAGCGACGCGAGCGGCGTTCTGAGTTCATGGCTGGCATTCGCCACAAAGTCCGATCGCATGCGTTCGATTTGCTGTTCGCGGGTCAGATCCTTTAATACGAGGAGGACAGCCTGGCTTTCGTGATGTGTGGGCGTGATGGGGGAAACATAAAGTTCGAAATGCTGGGCCAGCGGCCCCCGGACTTCATAATCGACGCGCTGGCTTTCGCCGCCCGCAATCGCCAGGGTGACAGCATCAAGCACTGAAGGTGCGCGAATGGCTTGCGAAATATGCATCCCCACCAGCTTGGACTCCAGCATGGCTTGCGCGTGCGAATTGGTCTTGATGATGTTGCCGCGCGCATCAAGGATCAAAACCGGATCAGGCAGTGCCGCAACAAGGTGATCCACCACGTCGAATTTTGTGGACTCCAGTTCCGAAGCTTCCACCAATTCGCGCTTCTTGTCGCTCCACAGCCAGATCATGGGAGCAAATAGACTTCTTGTGGTCATCTGTGCAAGACTCATGTTCATGACTGTGCAAGCCATCGATGAAGGCATGATGACCTTCTACAAGGAGCTCTCCAGGCATTCTCCGCCGGAGAGCGCCAACTGGCCATTGCCGCAACAGCGAGAGGCTTGGGACGGTGTCTGCCGCATGTTTCGCGCCAGGCGGCCAGAGCGATTGACTGTTGAGGACATTGATGTGGACGGCGTTCACGTCAGGCTGTTCCGCCCGCCGGGCAGCAGCCCCAAACCCGGCATTATCTATTTCCATGGCGGCGGCTGGGTCGTGGGCTCTTGTGAAACCCACGATGACATGTGTGCCGAGATGGCCGATCAGGCCGATGCCGCCGTTGTGCTGGTTGATTACCGTCTGGCGCCGGAACACCCCCATCCCGCCCAACTGGAAGATTCACTCAAAGTGTTGCTGTGGATGCGAAGCGAAGGCAAGGCTTTCGGCATTGATCCCGAACGTATCGTGGGTGCGGGCGATAGTGCAGGGGGCCAGATGACCGTCGGCCTGTGCCTGGCATTGCGTGACCGCGGCGCGCCCCAACTCAAAGGCCAGGTTCTGATTTACCCAGTCCTGGGCGCCGATGTGAACACCCCGTCCTATATCCGCAACGCCCATGCGCCGTGTCTCACCCGGGATGAAATGATTTTCTATCTCAAGTGTTTTCTGGGCCCTGAAGGCAATCCCAACTGGACGGACCCCCGCGCCATACCCAATATCGCAGACAATCTGGCAGGATTGCCGCCAGCTTTCATAACCGTGGCCGCCCACGACCCGCTTTTCAGCGACGGAATTATTTTCGCCGAAAAACTGCGTGCAGCCGGAATTCCCGTGACAATCCGCGAGGAGCCAGCGCTGGCGCACTCCTACATGCGGGCAAGGCACGTCAGCGCCCCGGCCATGGCAGGCTTCAAGGCAATCACCCAGGCCCTCAAGGATTTCTGCCACCACTAGTTTTGCCCGGAACGGCCCCTCTTTCTCAAAATCTGATCCCGCCGGCAATCTGAATCTTGAGGCATCGAAGCAGGAAGATTTAATATGTGCGGCGTCACCGTAATTCTTCTGGGGGTATGACCTTCAATGAGGGCTGTTCAACCCTTCGCCAAATACGGAATTGTTCCGGCGATATCAGTGTCGTCGATCACATGAAAATTGCTGATGCTTCCGGCCTGGCGGGCTTTTCCAAAAGGCGCGTATTTGGGATCGGCAGCGAAACTGCCTAGTGCGGCCCGTGTTGGAAATGCGATGATTGCGATGAGGGTGCTGTCTTTCTTCGCGCCTTCCACCGTTTCAATGTTTCCGCTGCGCGCCAGATATTTGCCACCATGCTTTTCAACCAGCTTGTGGACGTTTGCCGCGTAGTCGGGAACCCAGGCACCTTCGGTGACTTTGATATCCGCGATCAGGTATACAGTCATGTGATCCTCCAGTGTATGATCAGCTTGAATGCCGCCCGATTTGGGTCGGTTCCTGAGACATGCCAGCTGACAGTGGACAATATCCAGTTGCAGAACTGTACTACCAGGTTCAGTTTCTGAACTATCACCTGGTCTTGGCATGCAATAGTCTTGTCTCGTTTGGTGAAGGAGAATTTGAGTGGCACATTCAGGATACAAGCAGTTCTGCCCCGTGGCCATGGCATCGGAAGTGCTGTGTACACGTTGGACGATGGTTCTTATGCGTGAGTTGGTTGCAGGAACAACGCGCTTCAACGACCTTCGAAGGGGTGTGCCCAAGATGTCCCCGGCTCTGCTGTCAACGCGCCTCAAAGAGCTGGAGCTTGCAGGTGTTGTTGAAAGGCGCGCGGTTCCCAACCAGAAGAATGTATACGACTATCATTTGACCGCGGCGGGAAAAGATTTGCGCCCAGTGGTGGAAGCTGTTGGAATGTGGGGGCAAAAATGGGTTGAATCCAGTGCTTCATTGCGCAATTTGGATCCTTCGCTTCTGATGTGGGACATGCGTCGCAACCTGGATCCGTCGCCGCTGCCGAAACACAGAACGACAGTTCAGTTTCTGTACCCGGAATTGCCGTCAACCAAGCGGCTGTGGTGGCTGATCATTGAGCCCCATGGCGAAGTTGATTTGTGCTGGTCGGATCCTGGTTTCAATATCGACCTGTATGTCACGACCGACCTGCGCACGATGACAGCCGTCTGGATGGGTCTGACCATACTTGAACGCGAGACCACGAAGATCGAACTGTCCGGCAATCGCCTGATCGCCACAACGATGCAGACGTGGCTAGGCCTTAGTCCTTTTGCTAAACAAAGGAAACTGGTGGCCTAATAAGGAATTCGGTGAGAATTCGGCGACAGTGCTGGACTGCACCCCTTGAGTGAGACACGGTAATTTCGGTTGCAGGCACCCCGAGGAGGAAGACCTGGGCTGAAGAGAAGCAGCAAATCGAAGGGTGGCCAGAACCCCAATCCGACTGATCCGCTTGAAAATCCGGTTTTCTCCCATAATTATCTGTGGCCGATAATCCTTTCAGTTCTGAACATCACAGGCAGATCGCCAGATCTGAAAATTGGCTGAACTGGGCGGAACCAATTCGGTGCCCGGCCATTAAACAGGTAACCAG
>JANMHO010000290.1:0-5569 GCA_031375195.1 Rhodobiaceae bacterium | reverse complement strand
CTCATCCTTTGGGCCTTCATATCGCTGTTTCCCATCTATTGGACTTTCTCCACATCGTTCAAAACCGCGGTCAACGTCACCCAGGGCCATCTGCTGCCGTGGCTCGATTTCAAGCCTGACTGGAAGGGCTGGCGCTCGCTGGGACTTTCACCCGATACGATTTTCGAAACCTCGACGGTGCGCGAGGAATTCCTCAAACGCTTCGCCAACAGCCTGATCGCCTCCATTGGCGGCTCGCTGCTGGCGGTCGCGATCGGCTCGCTGGCGGCCTATGGCCTCAGCCGCTTCGAATACAAATTCGCCATCTGGCGCAACAAGGACATTTCCTTTTTCTTCCTGTCGCAGCTCATCCTGCCGCCCGTCGTTCTCGCCATGCCATTTCTGGTGCTCTACAAGGAACTCGCGCTGCTCGATTCACGTGCCGGCCTGATCCTCATCTATGCGCTCACCGTGCTCCCCATCGTCATCTGGATCATGCGTGACCAGTTCGACACCATACCCATAGAGCTTGAACAGGCGGCAATGGTCGATGGCTGCTCCATCTGGGGCGCGTTCCTGCGCATCGTTCTGCCCATCGCATTGCCCGGCATGGTGGCGGCGTTCATACTTTCCATCATCCTCTGCTGGAATGAATATTTCTTCGCCGCCCTTTTGACCAGCACGACGGCAAAGACTTTACCTGTGATGGTCGCCAGCCAGACAGGTTCCCAAGGCATCGCCTGGTGGTCCATGGCCGCCCTCTCCACCGCCGCCATCGCCCCCCTGATATTGATCGGCGTGTTCCTGGAAAAATATATCGTGAAGGGGCTGACGGCGGGCGCGGTGAAGTGAGCATGCGGGCAAGATTATTCTTCCATGCCTTTTGCGCCTGGCTTTTGACGGTTTCAGCCTTTGCGCAAACGCAACAGGAGGCCATTCAAGCCCTTCGCAGCTACTATGCCGCGATCAATGCCAAGAACTACGCGGCTGCGTTTGCGCTCTGGGAAAAAGCTGACGATGGAACCAACGCAAAAGGCCAGACTTTAACGAAATTCAGGAACGGCTTCGCAGGCACAGCCTCTGTCGAAATTGAAATTGGCCAAGCTGGCGACATTGAAGGAGCCGCCGGCGCGAGCTTCGTGGAAATTCCAGTGACAATCTCTGCCACCGACATGTCGCAGCAGACGGCAAAATTCACCGGAACCTACACACTGCGCGCGTCGAACCTATCCGAAGGCCGTGGTTGGCGCATTTACACCGCCACAATCAGGAAATCCCGCTCAGACTGAATCAGCCCCGCGTTATTTTCTCCGCGCCCCCCATGTAGGGCCTGAGCACATCCGGTATCGTGACGCTGCCATCGTCATTTTGATAGTTTTCGAGAATGGCGACCATGGTGCGGCCAACGGCCAGGCCCGAACCGTTCAGGGTGTGAACATAGCGCGGGGCCCTGCCGTCGGCGGGCTTGTAGCGGGCATCCATGCGCCGCGCCTGGAACTCGCCGAATTGCGAGCAGGAGGAAATTTCTCGGTAGGCATTCTGGCCGGGCAACCACACTTCAATGTCATAGGTCTTGGCGGATCCAAAGCCCATGTCACCCGTGCACAATACAATTGTGCGAAACGCGAGGTTCAGGCGCTTCAACACCTCCTCGGCGCAATTCAACATGCGTGTGTGTTCGGCTTCCGCCTGTTCAGGCGCCACAATGGACACAAGCTCCACTTTCGAAAACTGGTGCTGGCGGATCATGCCGCGCGTATCTTTGCCCGCGGCACCTGCTTCCGCACGGAAACACGGTGTGTAAGCCGTCATGCGGATGGGAAGTTCTTTCTCTTCCAACACTCTCTCACGCACCAGGTTGGTGAGGGAAGCTTCGGCAGTGGGAATCAGCCAATGGCCCGATGTGGTCTGGAACAGGTCTTCCTTGAATTTCGGCAACTGGCCAACGCCAAACATGGCCTCGTCGCGCAGCATGAGCGGCGCATAAACCTCCTGATAGCCATGATGGTCCGTATGCAGATCGATCATAAACTGGCCAAGCGCGCGTTCCAGCTTCGCAAGCTGACCCTTCAAAACAACAAACCGCGCGCCCGACAATTTGGCCGCCGTTTCAAAGTCCATCAGACCAAGCCATTCGCCAATGTCAAAATGCTGGCGCGGTTCAAACTTGAATGTGGGCTTTGCACCCCATTTGTGGAGATCCACGTTGTCGTGCTCGTCCCTGCCTTTCGGCACTTCCGCCAAGGGAATATTGGGAATGACCGCCAGCGCGTCGGAAAGCCGCTGTGTGAATACCCGTTCCGTTTCCTCGCCGGACGAAATGAAGTCCTTGAGGCCCGCGACTTCAGCCTTGAGCGTCTCGGCCCTGGCCTTGTCGCCTGACCGCATGACCTCGCCAATTTCCTTGGACAGGGCATTGCGGCGCGCCTGCGCGTCCTGAAGTTTCTGGATGTGACCGCGCTTTTCGGAATCGATTTTCAGAAGTTCAACTGACACTGGTTCAAGGCCGCGCAAGGCCAGGCCCTGGTCAAATGCCGCCGGGTTATCGCGAATGGTCTTGATATCATGCATCGGCGGCGTCCTTCGCGGCTTGCGCCCTGTTCCGGCGCTTCTCCAGCAAACGCACTGCCAGAACAGCGATTTCATAAAGTCCCATCAGGGGAACAGCCATCGCCATCATTGAAATCGGGTCCGGCGGCGTAATCACGGCAGCCAGCGCGCACACGCCAACAATTGCAAAACGCCGGCCCTTGCTCAGCATTTCCGCATTCACCACGCCGATCTGGCCCAGCAATGTAAGCACGACTGGCAACTGGAAGGTGAGGCCGAATGCCAAAATCAGCATCATCACGAAATCAAGATAGGCCTCAACATCAGGCATGAGGGTGATGCCATTTTGCCCGGCATCGCCGGTGGATGCCGCGAGATTATAGAAAAAGCCAATCGCCACAGGCAACAGGAAAAAATAGACCAGCGCCGCGCCAAGCACAAAAAAGATGGGCGTGGCAATAAGATAGGGAAAGAGCGCCTGCCGCTCATTCTTGTAAAGCCCAGGCGCAACAAAGCGGTAAAGCTGGGTGGCAATCAGTGGAAACGAGATGAACATGCCGCCAAACATGGCAATCTTGAGCTTCACCAAAAAAACACCGAGAAGCTTGATGGAGATGAGGCTGACATCCGTGCCAGTGCCCCATTTGAAGGGCAGGATCAGCAGATGCAAAATATCGGAAGAGAAGTAGAAACTGGCGAGAAACGTGACGACAAAACCCATGACACAGTAAATCAGCCGGGTGCGAAGCTCGATCAAGTGATCAAGCAACGGGGCTTCCGAAGCATCAATATCTTCTTTCGTCATGATCTCAGGATGATGCCTTCACATCAGGCTTGGCAGCTTCGTCGGCGCTGCCAAAATACTTGTCGAAATCATTGCTCTTGGACGAAGAGACAGAGCCAATTTCATTTTGCAATGAACTCATGGGATTGCTCGATTTCAGCGCCTGAAAATCCTTCTTCACATCATCAAGGCCTGCATCCTTCATGGCGACATCCACATGGCCCTGAAATTCCCGCGCCATGCCGCGCATTTTGGTCATCATGCGGCCAAACCCGCGCAGCACCTTGGGCAAGTCCTTGGGGCCGATCACGATGACCGCGATGACCGCCAACAGGAACAGCTCGGAATAGCCAACGCCAAAGTCAAAGGGCATGAGTTGCGCCGCCTTTTGCCTGTCTCAGGATTTGACCTTTTTGGGCGACGATTTCACCGGGGCTTCGGCCGCCTGCTCCAGCGACTTTGCCTCTTCTGCAACCTCTGCCGCAGGATCTTCAGCAAGGCCTTTCTTGAAACTCTTGATGCCCTTGGCCACATCGCCCATCAAATCGGATACCTTGCCTTTGCCGCCGAACACCACCAGCACGACAACCAGCAAAAGCACCCAATGCCACCACGAACCGAAACCCATTTTAAACTCCTAATGATCTTGAGGGAGAAACCCTCGTTCTGAACCCACTATCGCAGAAAGCATCCGCTCCCGCAACAAATGCCATACACGGCTTTAGATGATGCCTCGCTTGGTTTTTTCAAATGTTAATACAACTTCATTGTCGACCCGGAAAAACGCGGTCTCGCCTTTGTGGGGCGCCCTGCCCGCCAGCAGGATCTCGACAGGATCATCAAGGCCTTCAAATTGCACCAAACAACGGGTTTTATCGCCAAGGAACCGGGATTCACGGACATAGCCTTCCGTGCCGTCACTGGCATGGGCCAGGTGGATGGCCTGGGGACGAATAACCAGCATGATTTCGGATTGTTCCAAAAAGCCTTTGGCCGGAAAAGTCCCGAGAGGCGTTTCAACGGCACCACCCCGCACGACGCCCGCAATTTCATTCACATCCGAGAAGAAACGGGCGACTTCAAGATCAACCGGGTGGTTGAAAAGTTCATCCGATGGGCCAGATTGCACCAGCCGCCCCTGACGCATCAAGAATATGCGGTCAGCCATATCCATGGCCTCAACCGGATCGTGAGTCACCAGCATGCAAGTGGCGCGGGTTTCCTTGAGCAGCGCCAGAGTTTCCTCACGAACGGATTCGCGCAGGCGCTGGTCCAATCCTGAAAACGGCTCGTCCATCAACATCACTTGCGGGCGCGGAACAATGGCCCGGGCCAGCGCGACCCGCTGCTGCTCCCCACCCGAAAGCGAACCTGGATAGCTGTTGCTGAAGTTTGCCATGCCAACCCGGTCCAAAGCGTGCTCCGCCACCCGCACAGCCTCTTGCCTGCTCAATGCGTTCAGGCCAAACGAAACATTGTCAATAACGGTGAGATGAGGAAACAAAGCAAAGTCCTGGAACACCAACCCCACATTCCGCCGCTCGGGCGGCACAAAGCTGGATGGCCCATCGACCACTTCATCATCAATTAAAACGCGTCCTGAACTTGGCCTTTGGATACCCGCCGCAATGCGCAACAGCGAGGTCTTGCCGCAACCGGACTTCCCCAGCAGACAGACTATCTCGCCCGCCTCCAGCTCAAAACTCAAATTTTCCAGAATTTGGACAGAACCAATGGAAAGCGACACATTCTCAAACGTCAGCTTGCCAGCAATCGTGGCGCCCGCAGTGCCCCGCTCGCCCCATCGCTGGCCCTGCATGAAGTTTTCGCCGCTGTCCTGCATTTGAAGGGCCCTTACACCAGAATTGGCCCAAAGGAAATGCGGGGCCTAGGCCGCAGCAAGCGTAACGCGATTGCGTCCACCGCGCTTGGCGGCATAAAGGGCCTGATCGGCCCGCTTGAGAAACTCCTCGAAGGTATCGCGCGGTCCTGACAGAGCGGCCACGCCAATTGAAACCGTAACGTTCACGGCGCCAGACCCTGCGCCAATTGAGAAAGGACTGGAAGACACTGAATTTCGAACGCGCTCGGCGATTTTTTTGGCAGTTTCAATATTTGTCGTTGGCAGAATGACGGTAAACTCCTCACCGCCTACGCGGCACGCCATATCGATATTCCTGACGCTGTCGCGCATGCGCGAAGCCAGCTCCTGCAACACCTTGTCACCAACATCATGGCCATACGTGTCATTTATCG
>JANMHO010000278.1:0-2397 GCA_031375195.1 Rhodobiaceae bacterium | reverse complement strand
GTGTTGCCGGTTTTGAACAACGCGCACGACATTATGGGAGCCAGATCGGCTTGGGCGAGGCCAAGACAGCCCACACGGAAGAATTCCGTCTGGTTCATCGGAATTCCGCCGGCAATCTGATTGAGATATTCACCGGCGGCTATTTTGATGAGCAGTTGCTCCATCTCGCCAAGCTTGCCTTTGGAAGACAGGCCGCTTGTGAAGGCGGCGAGCGCTTTCAGCGTTTCCACATAGGTCGCGAGCCAGGCAACACCGTGGGCCGCATGTTGATGGGTATCAAAATCACCCCCTGCTGCCTGAAGCCGCAGGGCAGCCCTGGCCTTCTCAAATATCCGCTCAGCTGAGCCCCGGGCCTCGGTTATGGCGTCAATCACAATTCTTGTTCCTTGCTGGCCTATCAGGCTACAGCAGCCTATTGTGCGATGCAACAATTGCCCGCCGGCGATGCCGCAATTGGGCCGGATTTTCCCCGCAAATGCCAGCGATAGATTTTTTAGTGAGTTGAGTTTATGTATTCAGGGATGATTCCATTGCGGCGAATGGCAGCCATAGCGTTTTTCAGTTCCATACTTTGCCTTGCGGGCGCGGCCCGCAGCGCGGAGCCAACATTGCTTGGCACGTTCAATGACTGGACGGCGCACACCTACAAGGCTTCAGACACCAAGGTCTGTTATGTGGTGTCGCAACCCAAGAAGAGCGAAGCGGCAAGGAAGGTCAAGCGCGATCCGATTTTCTTTATCGTGACCCATATGCCGGGCCGCAAGATCAGCGGCGAAGTCTCAACCATCATTGGCTATCCCTTCAAGGAATCAGCGACAGTTCAGCTTAAAGTTGACGAAGCGGAATTTGAGCTTTTCACCAATGGCGATGGCGCCTGGGCTGACACCAAGGAAAAAGAACAGAAAATTGTGGCGGCGATGAAGTCGGGCAAGACCATGCTGGTCAAGGGCACCTCATGGAAAGGCACGGAAACAACGGACACCTATTCCCTTAGCGGCCTTTCCGCCGCCATGGAATCCATTGACGTTGCCTGCAAGTAAGTTTTCCATGCGGTGGCTCTGTTCAGCCGTAATATTTCTTGTGCCGCAGGCTATTGGTGCCGCGGCAGAGCCCCTTTGTGAAAAGCTCAAGTATGAGGGCGATCTCTATAGCGTCTGCCGGGCGGACTTGCGCGAGGTTCAGCTTGAAGTTTTCAACCTTGACAGAGATGGCCAGCCGCTTCGCAATTTTTCAGCGCTGGCAAAACTTGCCGCAGAGGATGGCAAAGAGCTGCGCTTTGCGATGAATGCGGGCATGTTTGACGAGAGCCTCAAGCCCATCGGACTTTATGTTGAAGAGGGCGAGCAGAAGAAAAAACTGAACCGCCGGGATGGCTCTGGCAACTTCCATTTGAAGCCCAATGGCGTGTTTTACGTGAAGGGCGGCAGGCTCGGTGTTGTTGCCACCGAAGCCTACGCAAAAATGAATTTGGAACCGGACTTCGCCACGCAATCCGGTCCCATGCTGGTGATTGAAGGCGAAATACATCCAAAATTTTCTGAAACGGGGACTTCGTTCAAGCGGCGCAATGGTGTGGGGATGGTGGGCGATCACACGGCGGTGTTCGCGATTTCTGAGAATGCGGTCAATTTTTACGACTTTGCGATATTTTTCAGGGATGGGCTGAACTGCGCCAATGCGCTATTTCTTGATGGTTCGGTTTCCAGCCTTTACAGCCCTGAACTTGGCCGGAATGACCAGTTTTTGCCGCTTGGCCCCATGGTGGGCGCGGTGGAATTGCGCTAAGACGCCGCCATGGTTACGGTTTTACAATCAAGCGTGGCGACACCCTATTTGCCAAACGATTTGCGACCCTCTCTGATGGGGCTGTCGCGGGCGGAATTGGCGGAAATTCTGGGTCGCATTGGGGTTCCGGAAAAGCAGCGCCGCATGCGCATGCGGCAGATCTGGCATTGGATTTATCATCGCGGCGCTCTGCGTTTCGATGTGATGACGGATATCTCGCAAGGTTTGCGCTTGCAGCTGGAAGAGGCGTTTTCCATTGGGCGGCCCGACGTGGTGACCGAGCAGAAATCCAGCGATGGCACGCGCAAGTGGCTGCTGAAGCTCGCGCCCGATGCGCAAGGCGCGCGGCATGAGATTGAGATGGTTTACATTCCGGAAGAAGATCGGGGAACGCTTTGCATCTCAAGCCAGGTGGGCTGCACCTTGACGTGCTCGTTCTGCCATACGGGAACCCAGAAACTTGTGCGCAACCTGACGGCCAATGAGATTGTCGGCCAGGTGATGCTGGCGCGCGACAAGCTGGAGGAATGGCCGCACCAGATGGAAGCCAATCCCGATGCTCCCGAAAGCGGGCGCTATCTCACCAATGTGGTGCTGATGGGGATGGGCGAG
>JANMHO010000258.1:0-7742 GCA_031375195.1 Rhodobiaceae bacterium | reverse complement strand
GTAGCCACTGCGCTCGCGCCATTGAAGGTTGCTTTTGATTTTGGTGCTGGGCCGGACAGTGCAATATCGTCGGCAAATACGAGCTTGCCCTCGCGGCGGACGCGCCAGCGGTCGTGGAACCGGACATGGCTTATGACTTCTCCCATTTCAGACCGCCCAAGGATCACGGGTTCAACGGCCAAAAACCGCGCTGATGCTGACAGCTCGACGTCGAGCTTGCGGCGCAAAGCGGAGCCATCAAACAAAATTGTCTCTTGCGGCAACCAAAACAGCGTTGCGTTGTCATCGGCTATCAAGGTCGTTTGGACGATCGAAGCTGGCCCAAGGGTCCGGTAAACCCGCTCCGCCGCCTGGCTCGTCACGCTGAGTTTTGCGTCAACGCCTGCGCGAATGTCAAAACCGAAGTCATCGCCGCCAGCCAGGCCGCCGCCCGTGTTGATAAGAATGGCCTGGTTGACGTCTTGCAGGAAACGCACCTTGGCGGCCCCCGTCTCACGCATGATCTGCAAGCCCTGTCGCTCAACGCCGAGGCTGACCCGTCCATATGAGCGTTGTTCGTGAAAGACCTTTGTGGATGCCAGCATGCTACCTAGTCCACCCACTTGATAAAACGCAGCGACCTTATTAATCCTTCCCGCACCCCATAAATTGCCATGATGTGCAATTCTGCCACAAATAGCGCGCAGTAGCCCTCGATATCATGGGAGTTGTAAACCGCCAGTTGGCGATTGACGATCTCGCGTGGGCTTGGCTTTTGGGGCATGGCAGGCGAGTCCTCCCGGGGGTTCGCCGGGCAGGCTAGACTGGACAGGCTTTTTGTTCAATTGATACCGCTGAAGATGCCCATCGTGACGCCGGAAAACGGATTGAAGGTCCGCCCGCATCAATATTCATGGTGGCTGCGCGACAGCTTGAGCAGACCGGAAATTGATGCAGCCATTCGTGGCAGCAGGGCGGTGGGCTGAGGGCTTGATTGGATAAGGGGTGCGGCGAAGGCGCCAAGCAGGGAAACGACCAGACCCTGGGTGTCGCCGATATTCTCGTGCAGAATGCCGTGACGCTTGGAGGGGATCATATGCAGCGATTTCTCAGCTGATCCAATCCGGCTATGAATGAGCCGCGCGCTGTTTGGGTCGACAGCGGGGTCGTCCGTGCCCTGAACAATTGCAACCGGGCATTTGATCTGTCGCAGGCTGCCTTCCAGCGCGTCTGTCACCTTGCGCAACTCGACAAGGGAGCGCACCGGCATGTGACGATATTCGATATGGGGGTGGTCAGGTTCAGTCAGGTGAAACGGTTTGACGCCGTCTTCGGCATAGACCCATTCAGCCAGCCGGTTGATGCTGTGAATGAGCGGCGCGTACTTGACATTCTGGTCACGGAATTTGAGCGGGGCCGAGACCGCCACGACACCCCGAAGCCCTTGCGGCCGCGATGCCGCTACTTGCAATGCCAGCGATGCCCCCGTGCCGAAACCTGCGAGCAGCACGCTTTGGCTGAGATGCGACATGATTTCGTAGCCGCGCTGCACGGAAGCGAGCCAGTCCTGCCAGTTTCGTTCACGAAGATCCCATGGCGAGGTGCCATGGCCCTTCAGCCTCACGCCAAGGACGGGATGGCCCTGATCAAACAGGCGCTGGGCAAGCTGGCGCAAGGAAGCCGGGTTGGCAAGAAAGCCATGCACGAGCACCACGCCGGATCTACTTGGGGAATCAGGATTCAGAAGAAATGGCTCCCCGTTCTCGCCTGCGGTTTCCAGCTGATTGACAGCGGCGTGGCGGGCTTCGCTGTATTTCTGTTTGCCGTGAGCCCGGGCGCGCAGTTCATCGTCGAAAAGCAATCTGGCCAAAGTCTCGCCCGATGCTGGAACGGCGCGTTCCACGATCTTGATGACGCTTGTCAGCAAGGCGATCTCATTGGCGTAGACGCGAATGATGTTTTCGAGGCGGGGATCACGTTGGCCGTTGCCGCCAAGAATGGATGGCAGCAGGCGGTAGTGGCCGTCGGCAATTTCAATCAGCCTGGAAGCCGCGGCGGTTTCAAGGAACTGCCTGAGGGGCGTGCAGGCGCCCTCATGCAGGCCGTCATAGACCTCCGGATCGGTGAGCGTCCGGTGCAGATGGAGGCCCGGCTGCGATTGCACGTCCTTGACGATGCGATACAGAAGCCCGTGAAAGCGGGGCTTTTCGATTTCAGTCTCGCCCGCCTCGAGCAGGCGCAAGATCAGCCGCGATGCCAGATGGCTGAGATTGACGGTGACGCGCGCATACATTTCAGCCATGCACAGGTCGCGCAGGCGCCTGGTGGCGCGACGCATGGTGACAGCCGCCATCCGGTCAACCCAGCGGCTCGCCTTGTCATTGAGGCCAAACAGCTCATCGAGGCTGTCGATCTGCTCGAAAACGCGGGCGAGCATCAAGCGCTCGGCCAGATTCCAGGCGACATCGGGGTGAAACGGCTGGCCGAAGCGGATATCCATGTCCGTGTTGCGCAGCACCAGGTTGCTTTCGACCAGCAATTCCTCCTCGGCCCTCTGGCCCAGGTCAAGGTGGAGGAATTCAGCCGCCCGGCGGAGGAAATTATCGCCGGTGTGGATAGGGTGGAACGTGATGTTCGAGGGCACGATCAGGGTGGGTTTGCGCGCCGCGGCGATCAGCGCCTCCTGGCCGCCAAGCCCGAGGGCCGCCACCCAGCGGTCAAGGCGTTCCATGTCGCCCGCTTCGTGCACGGAGAGAATGCGTTTCTTGAAAATCTCCAGGACTATGGCCAGCGCCGTCGCGCCCTGACGATGCGCCGATGAGGGGCCAACCGAAGGCAGGAACAGCGATTCCGGGGCGGCGGCGATGCGGCGATCCTTGATCATCGAGCCTTCCGGGAAGATGATCACCTTGCGGCCGCGCAGGATTTCAGCCGCGAGGAAGGCCAGCAGCCCCGGGTGGTTGCTGGGCACCGCGCCAACACTCCATAAGAGCTTGGCAAGACGTTCATTGCCGGAAAACAGGCTGTGGTGCGCCACGCAGCGGCAATAGGCGCTGGTCGCCTGGTGAATGAAGTATTGGGGAACGATGGTTTCAAAACGGGCGAAGTGGTTGAACTGGAAAATCTGGCCTGCCTCGATCAACCCGTCAGCAGCATGGGCCGTCATATTCATGCCCACGCGGCGGCGCAGCAGCGAAAAGCCCCGCACGCACCATTCGTACAGGGATTCGTTAATCTGGTGTTCAGGGTTGCCGCTCATTGCGTCGAGCTCTCGCCTTTAAGTCTCCGTGTGGAATGTAGTACGGCCCAAAGCCTAAGCCAATATTGCTAAGAGTTCATTGATTTTCGCGCAGGCTTCACGATGCCTGGGACGCCTTTAAAAGGCGTCTTCGTGAAGCGCCATAACCGACTTTGAGCCTGCCGTAATGCTCACCAGCAGGCTGCCGGTTTCCGGAATGATCTTCGCCATATAGAAACGGGCGCATTCGAGCTTGGCAGAACGGAAGCTGTCCGCGCTGCCCGCCAGGGCAGTTTCCGCCATGCGGCACCACATGTAACCGATGGCGACAAGGCCGAACATGCGAAGATAATCTGCCGCTGCGGCCCCCCCATCATCGGGATTGGCAGTGCCTGCCTTGCCCAGCCAAAGTGTGGCCTGCTGCAGTCGCCCGAACGCCTTGGCAAGTGGCGCCACAATTTCGGCCATGGCGGGAACATTGGCCATCTGTTCCAGATAGGCGCCGACCGGGTGAAAGAACTGGCGTGCCAGCCGGCCAGTTCCCATGGACAACTTGCGGCCGACCAGATCAAGAGCCTGAATGCCGTTGGTACCCTCATAGATTTGGGCAATGCGGGCGTCGCGGACCAGTTGCTCCATCCCCCACTCGCGAATATAACCGTGGCCGCCATGAATCTGCACACCATCATTGGCAGCGCTGAATCCATGGTCCGTCAGCATAGACTTCACAATGGGAGTCATCAACGCAACAAGGTCGTCGGCATCCTGGCGTCTTTGGGCATCGGGATGGCCTGTTGAAATGTCAAGTTCATGGCCAACCCACAGCGCCAGGGCCCTGCAACCCTCGGTCATGGCCTTCATCCGCATCAACAGCCGCCGAATGTCGGGATGAACAATGATGGGGTCAGCGGGTTGGTCTGGATATTTGGGGCCGGTTGCGGCCCGCATCTGCAATCTGTTGCGGGCATAGCTGAGCGCGCCTTGATAGGCCGCCTCGGCAACGCCCAGACCCTGAATTCCCACCATCAATCTCGCCGTGTTCATCATGGTGAACATGGCGGCCAGCCCCTTGTTGGGGACACCCACCAGCCAGGCCGTGGCGCCATCGAAGTTCATCACGCATGTGGGCGAAGCCTTGATCCCCATTTTCTTCTCAAGCGCGCCACAGGCGAGGCTGTTGCGGGCGCCCAGGCTGCCTTCGGGCTGGACCAGGAACTTGGGGCAGACGAAGAGTGAGATGCCGCGCACGCCCGCTGGCGCATCGGGCAATCGCGCCAGAACGAGATGCACGATGTTTTCAGTCAGATCGTGCTCGCCAGCTGAAATGAAAATCTTCGTGCCGTGGAGCCTGTAAGAACCGTCATTGGAAGGTTCAGCCCGCGTTCTGATAAGGCCCAGATCTGTGCCGCATTGGGGCTCCGTCAGGCACATGGTCCCGGACCAGCTGCCGCCCACCATTTTAGGCAGATAGGTGCGTTTCAAGTCATCGCTGCCATGGGCCTGAAGCGCATTGTATGCGCCATGGGTCAGGCCGGGAAACAGCCCAAATGAAAGATTGGCCGAACAGATCATTTCCTCAAACGCAAAATTCACCGTGTTGGGAACGCCTTGGCCGCCATGTTCTGGATCACAGGCAATGCCAGGCCAGCCGCCTTCGACAAACTTCGCGTAGGCGTCCTTGAAGCCCGCTGGCGTGCGCACTGATCCGGATTCAAACACGCAGCCTTCCTCGTCGCCGCTCCGGTTGATGGGTTGCAGCACATTCTCGCAGAAACGCCCCGCTTCCTCGAGGATGGCGGTCACAACATCAGGGGTCATCTCGGCATAGGCCGCCACGGCATTGCCAGCGTCCTGAACTTTCAGAACCTCGAAGAGAATGAATTGCATATCGCGCAAGGGCGCTTTGTAGCTGGGCATGATTGACCTCAATTCCGCAGTGGCTTGCCGGTGGAGAGCATGATTTCCATGCGCGCAAGCGTTGGCAGTGTCCGAATGAGCGACATGAACGCTTCTTTTTCAAGATCGCATACCTGGTCCTCGCTGACGGCATCCACAATGTCGGTGGCACCGCCCGAAAGCACGTCGGCCAGATGACCCGCCACAACCACATCGTGGGGGAGCGCCAAGCCTTGCCGGGCGAAACCATCAATCGCCAGACCCAAGGCAGCTCGCGCGGTCGGTCCCGGCAAGTGGAGTTCGATCGGAGCTGGGGGCTTGTAACCCTCAGCGGCCAGCTTCAGCGCCAGCGCCTTGGCATCGGCGAGCAAGCGGTCGCGGTTCATGGTGATGCCATCGGAACGGCGGAGATACTTCATTTCCTTGGCCTCGGCGGCTGACTTCGAAACTTTGGCCAATGATATCTGCTCGAAGGCAGCCATCACGCCCGGCATCGGCCCCTGGGGATCGCGCGGTCCCGGTGAGTGGCGGATCAACATTTCCTTGCACCCGCCCCAGCCCGGCACAATTCCAACGCCGGTTTCAACCAGCCCCATATAGGTTTCCGCATGGGCCTGCACGGCGGCGCAGTGCAGGAGAACCTCGCAACCCCCGCCCAGGGCCATTCCGCTTGGCGCGCCAACAACGGGGAAGGGGGCGTATTTCAACGCCTTCATGACCGCCTGACCCTGTGCAATCAGCTGGTCGAGCGCTGGCCACAGACCGATGTTGGCAGCAAACAGCGCCAATCCAATATTGGCGCCAACCGAGAAATTCTCGCCCTCATTGTGTATGACAAGGGCCTTCATGCCTCGCCTGGCAATCTCCAGTGCTTGCATCAGCATTGCCAGGCTGTCTGGATCAAGCGTGTTCATCTTGCTGTGGAATTCCACGCAAGCCACGCCGTCGCCCACGTCCCAGACGCTGGCAGAACCATTCCTGGCCAGCGGCTTTGCCAAACGTTTGATATCAGACAGCAGCAATGTGCCCGACTGTCGCGTTATTGGTTTATAGGAACCATCCGCGTCAAGCTGCACGATGCCTTCGTGGGTTGGTTTATAAAAGCCGCCCTTTACCGCAGCCAGCGCGAGAAGCGGTGGCACTGCCGCACCTTCCGAAGCAAGGCGCTCGGCAAACCACCCAGCGCCAAGCCGGTCGATCATTTCGAAAGGCCCATGCTTCCAGTTGAAGCCTGCCTTCATGGCAAGATCGATATCAACGGCGGTGTCGGCAATTTCCGGCACCAGTGAAGCGGCATAGGCCAGCATTTTTGAAAGGACAGCCCAGGCAAATTGACCACCCCGGTCCTTGTGGGTGACCAGCGCCCGCAAACCCGCCTTTGCCGCGTCAACGGATTCGAGTTTTGAGGGTGTTGAGGCCGCATACTCACCGGTCTTGAGGCTGATCGATTCCTTCAACTTTTTTCCGCCAGCCGTATTCAGGCGGTAGAAACCGCCCTTGCCCTTGCGGCCCGTGTAGCCCTCCGCAATCATTTTTGTCAGCAGCGGGAAATCAGATGGCAGCGACCGATAGGCGTCATCCTTGGAAAGCGCCATGCGCAGCGACGCATCGACATGGGGTTGCAGGTCAAGGCCTACGATATCCATGAGGCCAAAGACGCCCGTTTTGGGCGCGCCAATTGGTTTGCCCATTACGGCGTCTGCGTCTTCCACCGTCAGGTCAAGGTTGCGCGCGGCATTGACGGCGGCCTGTATCCAGAACACGCCAATGCGATTGGCGATGAAGCCTGGTGTGTCTTTGGCCTTCACGACAACCTTGCCAAGCTTCTCATCGGCGAAGGCGGTGATTGCCGCCATTGCTTCAGATTTGGTTTCCGGGCCGCCCACGATTTCCATCAGCCGCATATAGCGCGGCGGATTGAAGAAGTGGGTGATGCAGAAATCCCGCTGGATGCTTGTCGGCATTCCTGCCATCAGCATTTTGAGGGGAAGCGTTGATGTATTGGATGACAGGATTGATCCCGGTTTGCGAGACGGTTCGATCTTGCGATAAAGCGCCTGCTTGATATCCGGCCGTTCCGCCACCGCCTCAATGATCCAGTCAACGCCGCCGAGCTTGACGAGATCATCTTCAATGTTTCCGGCTTCAATCAATTTGGCGGCGCTTCGTGACATCAGCGGCGCGGGTTCGGCTTTGCCCAGACGTTCCAGCGCCGCCTTGGCAATGTCGTCCTTGTCGAGCAGCAAGACCGGCACTCCGGCATTGGCGATCTGGGCCGCGATCCCGCTGCCCATGACGCCTGCTCCAATCACACAGGCTTTGGCAATGCTCACGATACGGCCTCAAGAATGGTGGCAATTCCCTGGCCGCCGCCTATGCACTGGGTCGCCAGCGCAAACTGTTTGCCTTCACGTTTCAACAAAGACGCGGCCTTGCCTGTGATGCGGGCGCCTGTTGCCCCCAAGGGATGGCCCAGAGCCAATGCGCCGCCGTCCAGATTCACCTTGTTCATGTCAAGTTCGAGATCCCTCGCACAGGCGATTGCCTGCGAAGCGAAAGCCTCGTTCAATTCAATGATGTCAATATCGCCAATTTTCAGTCCAGCCCGCCGCAAGGCCTTGCGCGTGGC
>JANMHO010000235.1:0-1909 GCA_031375195.1 Rhodobiaceae bacterium | reverse complement strand
CTTAACCGCGAATTCATCCGCCGTGTGCCCCAGCGCTGAATAAAATACCCGGCCCTTGCCGTAAATTTTCTTCCACACCACGGGCATCACAACACCTTTCGCCCAGTCGCAATGTTCGCCCGAAAATGTGGTGGTGGCCAGCACTTCGTTGGCCGGGTCCACATGCATGTAATATTGCTCGGAGCGGTAATCAAAATCGCCAACTCCCGCCATGATCGCGTCTTCGGGCCTAGAAATGTTCACCCGGTAATCGATGATGTTGCCGGGGTGGGACACCCACTGGCCACCGGTCATGAACTGGTATTCGGTTTCATTGCGGAAGGCGTCGCACATAGTGCCGTGAAAGCCGCCGAGCCCCACGCCGCCCTTGACCGCCGCGCAGAGATTTTCCACTTCGTGCCTTTCGATTGTCGACATGGTGACCATCGGCACGATGAGATGAAGCCGGGCGATGGTGGGATCGGCATAGGCCGTGGTGGAGTTTTCCACGCGCACCTCAAAACCGTTGCGCTCCAGAAGGCCGCGCACGATGGCGCTTGAGCGTTCGGGGGTGTGCCCTTCCCACCCGCCCCACACGATAAGAGCCGATTTTTTCGGCATGACGATGTTCCCTTTGTCCCGGGCGCCACGTTACAGTTCGCGGCGAAAGGCGCCAGCGGTTTCACAATGCTCCCCCGGCGCCAAATAGCATCCACACCATGGAGGCTAGTAAAGGGAATATTTCTATCATAAGTTGAATTTAATCCTAAGACATCTCCGGAGGCCGTGGGCGGGAATCAGCCCCTGTCCGCTACCACCCTAGCTGGGCCTCCTTGAATCCCGCTGTACGGCCCTTAAAATAGGTTTAAACACCTATCAAGTGCTTTATGTCCCACAAACACGAACGTCGCTTGACAGTGGTTAAACCATTCAGGCATTGAGGTGCCCTCATCCGGCCATTGGCTTTCACATCAACCATCAGGACTCCCATGAAAACCCTCGACGCCAAGCTCGCCCGCATCAAGGCTGGCAAATACACCCCCAAGGACTTCATCATCGCCGACGCCAAGGATGGCGACATGGGATTTGGGGCGACGGCACCGGGCCCGCGGCGTGACGGTTCGGGGATGAAAACCAAAGCTGAGTACCTCGCCGCCATGACTGACATGACCAAGTCCGGCCATGTCGATATCATGCTGATGTCGGCCTCCTCAGCCGAAGCGCTGGTGGCCAAAAAGGTTTTCGCCAAGAGCAAGGTCACGCCCGCCGTTCGCCTCAATAATACAACCGATATCTGGTCCCAGCGGGGATCAAACTACAAAGAAAGCTTTCAGCAGCCCTTCCGCACCGCCCGGTCAAAGCAGGTCAAGCGCTTCGCCGATCTCGGCCTCTACTCGGTCACCTTCTCCAACAACATCGATGCCGACCGCCGCACCCTCGAGGAATATCGCATCTTCCGCGCCGAAGCCTCCGCTGCCAAAATGCGCCACTTTCTTGAAGTCTTCAATCCGGCCATGGATATCGGCCTGAAAGGCGCGTCCCTCGGCGAATACATCAATGACTGCATCGTCAGCTGTGTTGCCGGCATGGCGTCGGATGAATTCCCGCTCTTCCTGAAAATGCAATACAATGGAGCCGCCGCCATGGCAGAGCTCGCGGCCTACGATCCCACCCGGCTGATTGTCGGCATTCTTGGTGGCGCCCGCGGCACAACCCGCGACACCTTTGAACTTGCAGGCCAGGCCGAGCGCAATGGCGCCCGCGTGGCTTTGTTCGGCCGCAAGATCAATTATGCTGAGGCCCCGCTGGAGCTGGTCCGCCTCATGCGCGCCGTTGTTGAGCGCAAGACCACCGGGCTTGACGCGGTCAAGGCCTATCATGGCTATCTCGCCAAGCACAAGCTCAGGCCCGACCGCGAGCTGAGCGTGGA
>JANMHO010000228.1:0-2517 GCA_031375195.1 Rhodobiaceae bacterium | reverse complement strand
CAAAATTGTAACCATCATCGGGGGCTCGGGATTTGTGGGGCGTCATGTGGCGCGGGCTTTGGCCAAGCGCGGGTACCGTGTCCGCGTCGCGTGCCGGAGGCCGGATCTGGCGGGGCATGTGCAGCCGTTGGGAACGCCGGGACAGATCATGGCGGTGCAAGCCAATGTACGCTATCCCGCCTCGCTGGCGGCGGCCTGCGAGGGGGCCTTTGCGGTGATCAATCTTCCGGGCGTGCTTGCCAGCCGGGGCGCCCAGAGTTTTGACGCTGTTCACGCCTTTGGCGCGGAGGCCGCAGCCAAAGCCGCTAAGGCCGCCGGGGCTCGGGTTTTCATCCAGATGTCGGCCCTTGGAGCCGACGCCAATTCACTTTCTGAATATGCGCGCTCAAAGGCCGAAGGCGAAGCGCGCGCCAAAGCCGCCTTTCCGGGAGCCATTGTCCTGCGGCCCTCCATCATATTTGGCCCGGAAGACAATTTCTTCAACCAGTTCGCGGCGATGAGCCGACTGGCCCCGGCTCTTCCCCTGATTGGCGGCGGCCACACGAAGTATGCGCCGGTGTTTGTGGGCGATGTCGCCGAGGCCATAGCTGTCCTTGTCGACAGGGCTGAGGCATCGGGCAAGACCTTTGAGCTTGGCGGGCCGGAGATTTTCACGTTCAAGCAGCTCATGCAGTTCACGCTGGATACCATCGGCCGCAAACGCTTGCTGCTGCCGGTGCCATGGACTGCCGCAAAAATATTGGGGAGCGTTCTGGGCCTGTTGCCCAAGGCCCTGCTGACCGCCGATCAGGTTGAACTCCTGAAGGCCGATTGTGTAGTGAGCGAAGAAGCGCTCGAGGAAGGCCGCGGCCTTGAAAGCTTTGGCATAAGCCCCCGCAGCATTCAGAGCATTGCGCCGAGCTATCTATACCGGTTCCGCAAAGCGGGTCAGTTCACCGCGCCCAAGGGCATTCCGGAATAGATCAGCCCCAGCAGAACGCCGCCCAGGATAACACGGTAAACCACGAAGGGCAGAAAGCTCATGTGCTTTATCAGGCGCATCAGAACTGTTATGGTTCCGAGCGCAATGAAGAAGGTGAGGATGCCGGTCACAATGACAGGGCCGGATATTGTCCCGCCGCTTTCGAGGGCATTGCCAATGATGAATATTGAAGCGGCGCCATTGGCTGGAATTGACAAGAGGAAGGAAAATCTCGCGGCTTCGGGGCGCACAAAGCCAAGGCCGCGCGCCGCCATCATGGTCACGCCCGAGCGGCTGGTGCCGGGACTTAGTGAAAACGCCTGGGCAATGCCAATCAGCAATGCCGCTGTCCAGTCCATGTCCCTGATGGTGCGGCGAAGCAGGCCAAATGCGTCGGCGGCGTAGAGCAGCACGCCAAAGACAATGGCGTTTATGGCAACCAAAGTGGCGCTGCGGATATGCTCATCAAGGTGAGTGACTTTCATCAGCAGGCCGATGATGATGATTGGAATTGTGCCAATGATGACGTGCGTGGCGAGCCTGGAATTTGCGGTTGATTTTCGTTTGGCGATATCAAAAGCTCCCCGGAACATCGCCACGACATCGCGCCAGAAATAGATGATGACCGCAGCGAGCGTTCCGAGGTTGGTCACCATGTCGGTGACGACGCCCTGGTCACGCCAGCCGGTGAGGGCAGGCACCAGGATCAAATGGCCGGAAGAGGAAATGGGGAGAAACTCGGTGATGCCCTGGATGAGCGCCAGCACGATGATTTGTTCAATTGGCATTCCACTCCAACCCTTGACCTGGCCATCGGGCGAATCTCTTGCCGTCCGGTGGCAAAGGGTCTTATAGGGTAAGCACCAAGGCAGCAATGACGCTGCGCATTTATGACAATCGAGAATGCCTGTACTTTTTCATTTTGCCCTTGATCCCTTCAGCCGCCGGGTGCGTTTGGCGTTGGCTGAATATGGGGTGCGATTTGATTTGACGGAGGAGTTGCCATGGAAGCCGGGCCAGGCGTTGCTTGACCTTAACCCGGCAGGCATTGTCCCGGTGCTTGTCGAGGATGACGGGGCGCCTATCAACGGAATCGAGGCCATCACCGAATACCTGGAAGAGACCCGTGCTGAAAACGCAAAACTCATTCCAGGCGCCACGCGCGATCGGGCGGAGGCGCGCAGGCTTGCGGGCTGGTTCGACACCAAATTCTATGCGGAGGTTTCCGAACCCATCATCACCGAGAAAATCATCCGGCGTTACATGACGCGTGAAACCGGCGGCGGCGCGCCGGACATGGGGCGGGTGCGCTACGGACTGTCGCGGCTGCGCGATCACCTTGATTACATCGGCACACTGGCTGACCACCGTTCGTGGCTTGCCGGCGAAAAGCTTTCCATCGCTGATCTTTCCGCCGCCTCACATCTCTCGGTCATTGACTATCTCGGCGATATTCCGTGGGCGGATTTTCCCGTGGCCAAGACCTGGTATCAGCGGATCAAGTCACGCCCCTCGTTCCGGCCATTGCTGAGCGACGCCGTGCGCGGCATGCCGCT
>JANMHO010000217.1:0-5872 GCA_031375195.1 Rhodobiaceae bacterium | reverse complement strand
GTGCGCCAGCGATTTGACACGGTGGCCGCAAGGCTGCCCCAGGCGTTGCGCTCCAATGTGCAGCATCACCGGGTTGACCTCGCGCGGGTTTCCGGCCGCCTCAGCTTTGCGCCCATTCAGCAGCGGCAGGTGGAGCAGAAACGACGGCTAGGCGATCTGGGCCTCCGTCACCACCGCGCCATGTCCAGGGCATTGCAAACCTTCAAGGACAGGCTGGCCTCCGAGTCAAAACTGCTCGCCGCCATGAGTTACAAATCCGTTCTGGCGCGGGGCTTTGCTGTCGTGCGCGACGCCGATGACGCGCCTATTCGACTGGCATCCGCGGTCACACCGGGACAAGCCTTGAAAATTGAGTTCGCAGATGACAAATTGGACGTAACAGCCCGCAAAAAAACCGCGCAAGGCGAATTGTTTTGACAAGGACGATACATGAATTTCCTGGATTCAGGCCTGCCCGGGCAACGCGAGGCAAAGTTGAAATACCTGAACGCCGATTTTCAGGTTATGCGCGAGGGTGATTTCGTCCGCTGTGGTGTGACCGGCGACCCCATAAAGCTGGAAAACCTCAAATATTGGAACGTTGAGCGCCAGATTGCCTTTCGTTCGGCGGAAACCTCGTTTACCGACTTTCTGAAGAAGTATCGGAAGGCCCCTTAACAGAATTTCCCGGTTCTGCTGGATACCTGAAACGACTATGTGTATAAGCCGCAGTTTCGACGGTTTGGAGTAGCGCAAATGTTAACGAATTGGACACCCGACAGCTGGAGGAAATTCCCCGTTGTGCAGGTGCCGGACTATGCCGACAAGGACAAGCTTGCCATCGTTGAAAAGCAGCTGGCAGGCTTTCCGCCATTGGTGTTCGCAGGCGAGGCCCGCAAACTGAAGCGCAAATTGGCGCGGGTGGCCGAAGGCAAGGCTTTCCTGTTGCAGGGCGGCGATTGCGCCGAAAGCTTCGCCGAGCATTCAGCCGACAATATCCGCGATTTCTTCCGGGTGTTCCTGCAGATGTCGGTGGTCATGACCTTCGCCGGCGGCCAGCCCATTGTGAAAGTGGGCCGTATCGCCGGACAGTTCGCCAAGCCGCGTTCCTCGCCCACGGAAACGATTGGCGGCGTGGAATACCCAATCTATCGCGGCGACATCATCAATGACAGCGAAGTGACGGTTGAGGGCCGCAAGCCCGATCCCGAGCGCCAGATCATGGCCTATCGCCAATCCGCCGCCACGCTCAACCTGCTGCGCGCCTTCGCGCAAGGCGGCTATGCCAACCTTGAACACGTCCATAAATGGACGCTGAGCAATTTGAAGGATTCGCCCGCCTTCGAGCGCTACCAGGAATTGTCGGATCGCATCACGGAAGCGCTGGGCTTCATGCGGGCCTGCGGCATCAATGCCGACACCGCGCCGCAACTGCGCCAGACGGATTTTTTCACCAGCCATGAAGCCCTGCTTCTGGGTTTTGAGCAGGCGCTCACCCGGGTGGATTCAACCAGCGGCGATTGGTATGCAACATCGGGCCACATGCTGTGGGTGGGCGACCGCACCCGCCAGGCCGATCACGCCCACATCGAATTCTGCCGCGGCATCAAAAACCCCATCGGCCTCAAATGCGGCCCAACCCTGAAACCCGATGACCTCATCAACCTCATCGACAAGCTGAATCCGCAAAATGAGCCGGGCCGCCTGACGCTGATCGCGCGCTTTGGCGCTGACAAGGTTGACAAGCATTTGCCGGAACTCATTCGCGCCGTGAAGCGTGAAGGCCGCGTTGTCGTGTGGTCCTGCGATCCCATGCACGGCAACACCATCAAGGCGACGTCCGGCTACAAAACCCGGCCCTTCGATGCCATCATGACGGAGGTGCGCCGCTTCATGGCCATTCACCAATCTGAAGGCACCCATGCCGGCGGCGTTCACGTTGAAATGACCGGCAAGGATGTGACGGAATGCACCGGCGGTCTCCGGGCGCTGCGCGATGAAGACCTCAATGACCGCTATCACACGTTTTGCGATCCGCGCCTCAACGCCAGCCAGGCGCTGGAGCTTTCCTTCCTCGTGGCTGAAGAGCTGAAAAAGGAAATGGCTTCAAGGCCCCGCGTTGATGACGACGATTCCGTGGAAGCCGCCGAATAGGATGATCGATCTCCATTACTGGGCGACACCCAACGGCCACAAGATCACGATGTTTCTTGAGGAAGCGGGACTGCCCTATAAAATTCATCCCGTCGATATCGGCAAGGGCGACCAGTTCAAGCCGGAGTTTTTGGCGATTGCCCCCAACAACCGTATTCCGGCGATTGTTGACAATGCGCCAACAGGCGGTGGCGCGCCAATCTCAGTGTTTGAATCCGGCGCCATCCTGCTTTACCTCGCCGAAAAAACTGGAAAGTTCATCCCCAGCGATATCCGGGGCAGGGCGGAAGTGCTGCAATGGCTGTTCTGGCAGGTGGGCGGCCTTGGCCCCATGGCCGGACAGAACGGCCACTTCAACGTCTATGCGCCCGAGAAAATTCCCTATGCCATCGACCGATACAACAGGGAAGCTTCAAGGCTTTATGGCGTGATGAACTGGCGCCTGAGCGATCGCAAGTTCCTGGCCGGTGCCTATTCCATCGCCGACATGGCCTGCTATCCCTGGATCGTTCCCTACAAGAACCACCAGCAGGACATAAACGATTTTCCGCACCTGAAACGCTGGCTCGAAGAAATCGCCGCCCGCCCGGCAACAGCGGCGGCTTACGCCGGCATCGACACCTCCTATTCGAAACCGATAACCGATGAAGAGCGGAAAATACTTTTTGGGCAGACAGCGAGGAGCTAATTCGGCATGAAACTGCTTCGCTGGTTGAGGACTCTCCACGGCTGGATGGGCGTGGTGCTGCTGCCTTGGGTCGTGCTGATTGGCCTCACCGGGTTTTATCTCAATCACCCCGGCCCATTTCTTTATGCGCTGGAAAACCCGGAGCCTGTTGACGCGGCTTTCCCCGCCCTTGCCCCGCCAGCCATTGTGGACCGCGCCTATATAGAGAGTTTCGCCGCCATGATTTGGCCGGCTGAGAAAATTGAGGCTGTACGCGAGGAAGCCTATCACAACGAACCGAGCCTGGTCGCCAAGACGGCTTTGCGCGAAATTATCGCCGAGAAGCGGTCAGGCTATGTCTATGAGAAAACCGATTACGTCAGGCACGCCTACAAGCCCGATGGCGAGATGTTTCACACCAAATATTATTGGGGGCGGATGTTCAAGGAGTTCCACGTGCGCGGCTGGCTGGGAACCGGCGCGGGCACTTTCTTCGCCGATCTCGTCAGCCTTTGCCTTGTGGTTTTTGGCCTGAGCGGCATGTACATCTTCTTCTGGCCGCGCATCAGGCGCGCCAGCGCCAGGACCAGGGGATAAGGCACGCCGCCTTCCGTTTTTGGTTCGCGGCCATTCCCGCTAGCCTTGCCACCACTGAAATTGGCGGCTGGCATATGGATATTGAACTGGTCAGCGGACTTGACGTTCCATTCGATGATGGCCTTTCAGCCCTGTGCTGGGACACGGGTCCTGAACTCTTTGCGTTCCTCTTCATGAATAACAAAGACCTTTGGGCGCACCTGTTGAAGCCTGAGTGGTTCGCGGGAATTGGTCTGCACACATAATTGCCATGCCTCCCGAAACTGCCATCAAATGACCGCGAAATCGCCTTAGTTGGATTCGGAACCAATATCTTCGAGCGTCGTTTCCGTCCTGAGTCTTTGAACAAAGGGAGATACGACCATGAAGATCAAGACGTTCCTCGTCAGTTCTGCCGCTCTCGCGGCACTGGCTGTGGCAATTCCAGCCGCATCGCCGAACTGGAACCCCGTTTCAACCGCGCAGGCACAAAATGTCTCCGTGGGCTTTTCGCTTTTCTATGATGGTCTTCGCGATCACGGCAACTGGATATCGCACAATGGCGGATATGTATTCGTGCCCGTCAACGTGGGCCGGAGCTGGCGTCCTTACACGGAGGGTCATTGGGTTTATGCCAAAACGTATGGCTGGACCTGGGTTTCAGACGAGCCATTTGGCTGGGCCACTTACCATTATGGCCGGTGGGGCTATTCCCGCCAGGTCGGTTGGTATTGGGAGCCAGGCAGAAAATGGGCCCCAGCATGGGTAAGCTGGCGTCGCGGCGGTGACCATGTCGCATGGGCGCCATTGCCCCCAACGCGTCGTGGTGGCGCTGATATCGACATAAGTATTTCCATTTCCATCAATGAGCGCAGCATTCCGGATTATTACTGGGTTGCCGTTCCGACGCGCTCGTTCCTGCAGCCTGATCTCCAGGTTGTGATCATCAACGACGATTCAGAACGCCGCCGCATCATCGACCAGACTGAATTCATTGGGACGGTCAACATTGAGAACAATGTGGTTGTGAACAATGTGGTCAATGTACAATACATTGAAGATAACACCGGCACTGCAGTTCAGGAGGTCAGCGTTCAGACCACCAATAACCCTTCAGAAGCACAGGCGGCCACTGGGCAGGTTGTTGCCGTTGAAGGCGAGATTAAAGCTGATGCCAAAGCGCAGCCAGCAGTGGTAACGCCGGTGGAGGAAGTGGAGAAAAAATCACCAACGCGTGAGCAGCAGGCCGCTGACAGCGAAGCGGGAGCTGCCACGGAAGACCAGGCTAATAAGCCCGTAGACGTCGAGCCAACACAGGATCAAGCCAAGAAGCCTGTTGAAGGCGAGCCAACACAGGATCAAGCCAAGAAGCCTGTTGAAGGTGAGCCAACACAGGATGAAGCCAAGAAACCTGTCGAAGGCGAGCCAACACAGGATGAAGCCAAGAAGCCTGTCGAAGGCGAGCCAACACAGGATCAAGCCAAGAAGCCTGTTGAAGGTGAACCAACACAGGATCAAGCAAAGAAGAAGCCTGTTGAAGGTGAACCAACACAGGATCAAGCAAAGAAGAAGCCTGTTGAAGGTGAGCCAGCACAGAAGCAAGCAGCGGAGCCTAAAATAGAAGACCCCGACGCAACTGCATCAACCGAACCACCTGCTGAAGAGGCAGTTGAAGGCTCGGTGCCGGCCAAAAAGAAGAAAGGGCAGAAGGCTGTTCCTTGCGAACCAGGCACGGAAGATTGCCCTCCTGTGCAACAGTAGTCTGAACAATAATGACCAACCCGGTGTCACAGCAAAGTGGCACCGGTAATTTTTTGGCGCTATGGCGCAACCTGGAAAGGCTGGTCCACGTCAGGGCTGCTCTTTCTGAACTCCCCAAGAATGTGCCCGAACAAGGCAACCAGCACCACGGCGCCGCCGATAAGCGTTGAAACGCCGGGCACTTCATTGAGAAAAATCAGAACCCAGAACGGCGTCAAGGGAACTTCCAGCGCTGCGACCAATGTGGCTTCGGCGGCGGGAATGCGGCGCGAGCCATAGGCATAGAAGATGAGGCCCGCCGCGTTCTGCAGGACGCCGAAAAGTGCAATCAGAACGATGTCCTTCGTGCTGACATCGAGGGATGATGCAAACCAGAAAGTCGTAAAGGCGCAGATGTAGGCCGATGCCCCCATGGCAGGCAGCATGGCCACCTCCCGATGGCGGCGCATGACAACAGTGAAACTCGCCATGCACAACGACATGAGAACAGCCAGGAATTTACCGAACATGCCGCCGCCCCAGGGCGAGCCGATGAGCATGATGCTGACACCCGCAAGCGCCACAGCACTTGCAACAAGCGTGGAGCGGCTGGGCTTTTCGCCGATGAACAGATAGGCGAGGCCTGCGGTGACAAAGGGTGTCGTCGCGTAAATCACCATGGCATCGGCGACCGTGGTGTAGCGGATGGAGCCAATGCCCGTGATCATGCCAAGGGCTGAGAGGCAGGCCACGGCA
>JANMHO010000212.1:0-6714 GCA_031375195.1 Rhodobiaceae bacterium | reverse complement strand
GGGTTGGCGACACCTGGCGCCTGAACCCCGTCTTCGCGCGTCAGGCCAATCTGCAGGCCGCGCGCCAGCACCTGGGGGTCTTCAAACATCTGGGCGATGGTGTTGATGGGACCGCAGGGCACGCTGGCGGCTTCCAGGGCCGCGACCCATGCGGCTGTCGTGCGCGCCTTCATCGGCCCCTCGAGCAGGGCGATGAGTTGCGCCCGGTTTTCCACCCGGCCACGGTTGGTTTTGAAGCGTTCGTCCCCGGCCAGTTCTGCAACCCCGATGATCGCACAGTATTCCTTGAACTGGCGGTCATTGCCGACGGCAACGATCATGTGGCCATCGGCGGTCGCAAAGGTCTGGTAGGGCACAATATTGGGATGGGAATTGCCAAGGCGGCCCGGAACCTTGCCGCCCACCAGATAGTTTGACGCCTGATTGGCCAGAACGGCGACTTGTGAGTCGAGCAGCGCCAGGTCGAGAAATTGCCCTTCGCCCGTGCGCTCCCGGTGATAAAGCGCTGCCGCAATGCCAATGACGGCGTGCAGGCCCGTGAAGATGTCGGCGTAGGCAACCCCGCTTTTCATGGGCGGCCCGTCAGGCTCGCCAGTGATCGACATGGAACCGGCCATGCCCTGGATCATGAAGTCGTAACCCGCCCGTTGCGCATAGGGGCCATCCTGGCCAAAGCCTGTTATGGAGCAGTAGATGAGCTTCGGATTGACGTGTTTCAGCCTGTCGTAATCCAGCCCATATTTCCGCAAGCCGCCAACCTTGAAATTCTCGATCACCACATCGGAAATCGCCGCCAGATCGCGGATGAGCTTCTGACCTTCGGGCTTGGCCATATCAATGCACACAGAGGTTTTGCCGCGATTGGCGGAAAGGAAATAGGCCGCGTCGCCGTTGCCGCCGTCGGCGTTCCTGATGAAGGGCGGGCCCCAGCCCCGCGTATCATCACCCTCGCCGGGCTTTTCAATCTTGATCACCTCGGCGCCAAGATCCGCCAGCATTTGTGTGGCCCATGGCCCCGCCAATACCCGCGTGAGATCAAGAACACGAATATTGGACAGTGGTCCGGACATTTGGCTCTCCATTGTGGTGCGAGCCAGTCCTACAGCAATTGAAATCCGAATGCGAGCCATGGAGCCAGCAGCATCAAGGTCACCGGGCCAGCCAACAAGGCCATTGCCAGATTGTCACGCCATTGTCATACTACGCTGAAATTAGTGAAGAGGCCGGAACAAACCGGACGTAAGGATTTTGAGGAAAACAGGGGGCATTCCGCCCCGAATGCCAAAGGAAAATCAAAATGAAAAAACTGACATCTACACAGGAAACCATGCGTTCGGCGATGATTTCACGCCGCTCGCTGCTCAAAGCCAGCGTCGCCCTGGGCGCCGTCGGCTTCGCCAGCCCCATCTACGTGAAGAACGCTTTCTCGTCGTCGGGCGAGTTGAACCACATGGGTTGGGCCGGCTATGACGGCTATAAGGCGGCCATCGAAGCATTCACCGCCAAGACCGGCATCAAGGTGAACCTGACTGAACAGCCAGACAACGACACGATTTTTGCCCAAGCCAAGCTCGCGGCGCAAACCGGTGGTTTCGACACTGTCGAACCGACGGTTGAGCGCACGCAATCCTATGTTGAAAATGATCTGATTCAGCCTTGGGATGAAGCCAAGGCGACCTTGGGCAACTATCTGCCGGGCATGGTGGATGGCGCTGCTGGCGAAAAGGCTATTATCGACGGGAAGCGTTATTTCCTCCCAGCAGTCTGGGGCACCGAAGCCCTGGTTTTCCACAAGGAACTTTTCCCGCTTGAGTATGGCAAGGCCAGCTTGGCTGATCTCTGGGGAGCAAACCTTGAAGGCAAGGTCACGGTTCGCGCCCACTCGGCGCTGGCTACTCTCGGTCGCGTGATGGATGCTGAAGGCAAGTTGCCGAAGCCTTTCCTGGAGGGCTACAAGAACGACGATGCCATGAAGGAAATCTGGGATGTGATTTTGGCAGAGGCCCTCAAACACAAGGCCAATATTGCCCAGTTCTGGAAGGGTGAAAATGAGGCACAGGCGGCATTCCGCACCAATGGCTGCGTACTTGGCCATTGCTGGGATTCAACCGGCTTCAACATGGGCAAAGAAGGCCCCTATGGCTATATCGCGCCAAAAGAAGGTGCGATTGCCTGGAACCAAGGCTATGTGCTGATGAAGAATGCCAAAAACATTGAACAAGCTGTTGAATGGGCAAACTTCCAGGCCACCCCAGAAGGTGGTGCTGCCATGGCCAAGGTTTACTCAGCCAACCCTGTTGCAAAAGGTGGTGTTGAACTTTTGGATCCAGCCAATATTGCATTCTATAATGGCGCCTTCCCCGGCGATGCACTGAGCAAGCTGTGGTGGTGGCCAGTTCAGACCAGCTCGTTCTTGAAGCTGCGTGCTGAATATGCTGACAAGTTCATTGCCGGCTAATCTATAAGACGACGATTGCGGCGATGGGTGGAAACACCCATCGTCTTCTGCTTTAAAGGGACGGGCCAAGAACAGCTGAAAAAAAGCGGGCTGGCCAAGGGGTGAGGGAACATGAGCGAAGACGTAGGCTTATCCAATATTTCCATGGATTTTGGCAAGTTTCGTGCCGTTGACAAGGTTGACATCACCATCAAGGCTGGTGAGTTTTTCTCGTTTTTGGGACCATCGGGCTGTGGCAAGACCACGATCCTGCGGCTTATCTCGGGCTTTATGGATCCCACCGAAGGCAAGGTGCTGATCGGCGGCAAAGACATGACGGGCACCAGGCCCAATGAACGTCCCACCGCCCTGATTTTCCAGAACCTAGCGCTGTTTCCATTGATGCCGATCTGGGAGAATATTGCCTTTGGCCTCGAAGTGCGCGGTGTTGACCGCGCCACGCGCCGCGCCAAGGCCGAAGAACTTCTAAAGCTGGTTGATCTGCATGATTCGGCTGACAAGAAAGTGAGCCAGCTTTCAGGCGGCCAGAAGCAGCGCGTGGCCATTGCCCGCGCACTTGCCGTTGAGCCAAAGGTGATGCTGCTTGACGAGCCGCTTTCCGCGCTTGACCTGAAGCTGCGCCAGCACATGCGCGCCGAACTTCGCGCCATTCAAAAACGCACCGGCGTTACATTCATTTACATCACGCACGACCAAGGCGAAGCCTTGGCTATGTCGGACCGTGTTGGCGTCATGTCGCAAGGCGTGCTGCAGCAAGTTGCCACCCCAAATGAAATCTACAACACTCCGGCCAATGGTTTCGTGGCGTCCTTCGTGGGTGAAAACAATATCTTCAATGGCAAGGTAAAATCATCAAAAGCAGGAACTGCCCAGTTTGAAACCGGCCTCGGCAGTTTTGAAGCCCGGCTTGGTCCTGGTGTTGACAAGAACACGCCTGTTAAACTTTATGTGCGGCCCGAGCATTGCACCCTGGTGAAAACGGCGCCCAAGAGCGGCAACAGCATTCCCGTGGAAGTGACCGATGCGGCTTTTGAGGGCAATTTCATCAATGTATTCCTGCGCGACAAGGACGGCAACACGCACATGGCGCAGGCGCAGAATGATTCCGGTTCGCCACCACCGCCACGCGGTGCAAAGGTTCAGATGGCGTTCTCGGCAGAACATGGCGTGCTGCTCGCAGATGCCAAAACACGCAGCTGAGGGGAGCTTGCCGTCATGACCGAATTGCTCCGCAGATATGGTTCGTTCCTCACCTTGCTGATGGTGCTTTTTACGGCGTTCTGGCTGCTGATTTTGGTGGTCATTCCCAATTTTGTGCTGTTTGAATTCTCGTTCAAGCCCTATTTGCCGGTTGTAGAGCTGGGCGGGCCGAGGGATTTCTATTCGCTCAATAATTATGCAACATTCATCTTCAGCCCCATCCACATACGGATCTTTTTTCAAACAATTCTTTACAGCACAATCGTCACGGCATTGTGCCTGGCGCTCAGCTATCCCCTGGCTTATTTCCTGGCCAAGGTGGTGGACGCAAAAACCGCGCCCTCTATTTTCATGCTTCTGATTATTCCCTTGTGGGTATCTGAAATCCTGCGGTCATTTGCTTGGTTCATCATTCTCGCCTTCAACGGCCCTTTGAATGCCTTGTTGCAGGGGCTGCACATCATCCACGATCCCATACGGTGGATCACGGGTTTCAACGCGGTGATCATCGGCCTGATCTATTCCTACCTTCTGTTTATGCTGCTGCCGATTTACAATGCCATATCATCGCTTGATACCAACCAGATTGAGGCCTCGGAAGATCTGGGGGCATCAATGTGGCGCACACATTGGCGGGTGGTCATTCCGCATTCAAAGCCAGGCATCGCTTCGGGCTGCGTGATGGTGTTCATGCTCTGCGCGGGTTCCGTGATCGTGCCCAGCACCTTGGCATCAACAAACTCTCGCTGGTTCACGGAAATCATCCAGCAATGGATGTTTGAAGGCTTGGATTGGAACACGGGTGCTGCCTATGCCTTCCTGCTATTGGTGCTGTGCATCATCTTTGTCAGTCTGGTCATGCGCGCCTTGAATGTGCGTCTCGTTGATATTGCGAAGTGAGGGCGCCATCATGAAATCGCATAATTTGGGTTCATTCATCATCAGGCTCTATGTGGTGCTGTTCCTTGCCTTCATGCTGCTACCACTCATCGTGATGGCGGGTGCGGCTTTCAACGACTCGCGCTTTCCTTCGGTTTATCCGTGGATGGGTTTTACCGGCCACTGGTTTGTCGAGTTATGGAATGATGGCCGCATGTGGGGCGCTGCCCGCAATACTGTGCTGGTCGCACTTGCCGTGGTCACCCTGTCCGTGCCAATTGGAACGGCGGGCGCAATCCTTCTCAACAGCTTGCAGGCGCGGTCGCGCTCGGTCATCTATGGCATCATGGTGGCACCGATCCTGACGCCCGGCGCGGTGATTGGTATTTCGACACTCCTTTTCTGGAACAAGTTCCATGTGCCGGCAGGACTTCATCTCTCGATTCTGGGCCAGGTGTCCTACATTGCTGCCTATGTGATGCTGCTGGTTCTGGCAAGGCTGCAGAGCTTTGACGCAGGCCTTGAAGAGGCCGCCCTTGATCTGGGTGCTTCGCATGCCCAAGTGGTGCGCCGCATTTTGCTGCCGCATCTTTATCCGGCGATTGCGGCGGGTGCCCTGATTGGTTTTTTCCAATCGGCTGAAAACTTCAACGTGACGCTCTTTACGCGCGGCAATTCTGACACGCTTACGGTTTATGTGGGTTCCAAAATCCGGTCGGGTATCACGCCAACCATCAACGCGCTGGCCTTCATTCTGGTTGCCCTGACGATTGCAGGAACAATCATTTACGAAATCCGCCGCCGCCGCGAGGAAGCCCGTCTGCACCTGCTGGAAGAGGAGGCAGCCGAAAGCGAAGTAACGGTTTGAAATGAAAATCAGAAGCCTTGAAACGTTCTGCACGCAGGCCGTTGGGTTCGTGTGTGTCACCACCGATGACGGACATCAGGGCTGGGGCCAGGTCTCCACTTACAATGCGGACATTACCTGTGAGATATTCCATCGGCAGGTAGCGAAGTGGAGCCTTGGTGCCGACGCCCTGGATATCGAAAAGCTCGTGAAGCTGATACCGGAGCGTGAACTTAAGTTCCCCGGTTCCTATCTCATGCGCGCCATTACGGGGCTTGATACCGCCCTTTGGGACATGCGCGGCAAGATCGAAGGAAAAAGCGTTTGCGAGTTGCTCGGTGGCAAACCCCGGCCCTTTCCAGCCTATGCCTCCAGCATGAAGCGCGGAGAAATCACTCCGGAAGATGAAGCAGTGCGGCTGAAGCGCCTGCAGGACGAATATGGCTACAAGGCTTTCAAATTCCGCGTGGGTAAGGAATGCGGCCATGACGAGGACGAATGGCCGGGACGCACGGACAAGATTGTGCCGCTCATTCGCAAGACGCTCGGCCAAAAAGCCATACTGCTGGTCGATGCCAACAGCGGTTACACTCCAAAGAAGGCCATTGAAGTTGGCCGCATGCTTGAGCAGCATGGCGTTGCCCATTTCGAGGAACCATGCCCCTATTGGGAATATGGCTGGACCAAGGAAGTCACCGATACGCTGTCGCTCGATGTGACTGGAGGCGAACAGGATTGCAATTTGGCCCTATGGAAATTCGCCATGGACATGCGCGCCGTTGATGTGGCCCAGCCCGACATCTGCTATCTCGGTGGCATCTGCCGCACGTTGAAAGTTGTGGAGATGGCAAGGCAAGCCGGCCTGCCGGTGACGCCCCATGCGGCCAATCTTTCCATGGTGACAATTTTCACGCTGCACCTTTTGGGCGCGATCGCCAATGCCGGCCCCTATTTGGAATTTTCCATTGAAGGTGAAGATTACTACCCCTGGCAGCAAGGATTGTTCCTGCAGGATATCGTGGCAAAAGATGGTCACGTCCAAATCCCGGAGGGGCCGGGCTGGGGCATCGATATCAACCCGAAGTGGCTTGAGGCCGCGAAATACCAGAAGTCTGAACTTTAGGCCTAGCTCCAATCCCCACGCTCGTCATCATGCGCCATCCCGGCGGGCATGCGGTGCATGAAGGCGTCGGAATGGACAGTGATTTGCCCGCCGTTCAAATGCACCACCGAATACATCGGCGGTTCGTTGCTATAAACCGTGGGCACCGATCCGCCCACCAGTGGCAATTGGTGATTGAGGCCGGGCAGCGCTGAAAACGAAATGCCG